>JAHDBK010000537.1 GCA_020630455.1 Saprospiraceae bacterium | reverse complement strand
ATTCACTTATTAAAAAAATCTAATGTCTATAGTCTATTATCTGATTGTCTAAAACTTTCTTCTATATGATATAGGCTTTGAGGACCAGTGCAGAAGAGGAGGTCAAGAATGCTCATATTCGCTAGGAATCCATGTTTTTCTTTGAAGACTTGAACATAATAAGGCGGCTTGAAGTCTTTGTTGTTTACATTATTTTTGGGTGAGATAGCATTTCTATTATCAATAATACTTGGATTTTTATCAAATTGTTGTGTATAGTTCAATTCATTTTGAATACCTAGACATTCACTAATATTATTAATAATATTTTTATTAAAATCAAATAAATAATTCGTTTGATAATAAAGAGATTCCTTTATTATTTCGCTATAAAATTCAAAAAAAGGAGCATTGCCATAAGCGGATTGAATGCTTTGCCAATGTACTTTTTGCCAGTTTTCGGTTGAAGCAATTTCTACTTCTGTAATGGGTGTTTGTTGATTTTTACCTTTTTTGAGAGGAATAGATAATCTTTGAATGCCATTGGGTCCAATGATGTGGGAACGGTTGCGATATGAACCTTTTGAATAATTTTCAAATTGTTCGATAGCACTCCCTTCTTGAATTGCTTTTGTCCACCACTCAATACATGGGAAATAATGTATGGATACTAGATAAGGCATTTGTTTTTATAAAATATGAAGGTATTTTCTAAGAATAAAGTGTTCTTTTTCTTTCTGTTCTTTCCTAAAAAAGACGATTCCCATAAAGTATAAATCTATGGTAAGGGTAACTTTAGGGTGGTTTTTAATGCTTTCCCAAGCTTCTACCATTTCGGTTGACCAATAAATATCATCGAAGATAAAAATACTGTTATCGTGAGCTTTTTCTAAGCAGATGTTGAAGTAATCTAAAGTCGCTTTTTTTCTATGATTTCCATCAAAAAATACGAAATCTAATGCTTCTAATTCATCAAATGCTTTGGGTATAGTTTGAGAAAATTCACCCGTAATGATAGAAATATTGGGTGCTTTGGCAAAGTCAAAATTAAAGCGGGCATATTGAGATATATTGGGACATCCCTCTAAAGTGACGACTTTGTTTTTGGAATTAGCTAAAGCTAAATATAAAGTGGTAATGCCAAGAGAAGTTCCAAATTCTAATATTCGTTTGGGTTGGTAATACTCTACCATTTTAAAGAGTATTTGAGCTTGATAATTACTTGAAACAGATGATTTGGCAATGCTCGAAATTTTTCTTTGTTTGGATAAGCCCAAATGAGAACCTGCTCCAAAATCGGTGACGTCTATTTTTTTATGGTTTTTAATGAGTTCTTTTTTCATGCCTTTTAATAGTTCAAAGGCATAATATTGGCGTCCATCATCGAGGATGTTTTCACAAAAATTATATACAAAAGGAGAGTGTACTTTGTACAGGGTTTTTGCTTTTAAAAAATAAGCAATGAATCTAAGTATGAGTTGTAGTCTTTTCAAGTATTTTATTTTCTTCGGTCTTCAGCTTCCTTAACCACGATTTCTTTTCCTGCGAATAATTTGCCATCTAGTTCTAGAATAGCTTTTTTGCCTGATATTTCATCAGCCATTGTAACGAAACCAAATCCTTTAGAAACGCCAAGAGCTTTGTCTTTTACTATAAATGCAGATTCTACTTCTCCATATTCAGAAAACAACTCCATTAAATCCGAATTGTGAACAGCTCTATCTAGTCTTGCTACGTATAAGGTCATTTATATATTATATTTAAATAAAAAACAAAAATAGCATAAGACTGTAGAACTTACAAATTATGATAAATAAAAAACCTTGTAAATCTAATTTACAAGGCTTTGAAAAATAATTGGGGAAAAATTTCTTTAGAAATTCGCTCTTAGTGTAGTAATGAAATTTCTACCTGGAGCAGAAATACCAGAACTGAATGGGCGGTAGTGTAAATCTGTAATATTCTCAACAGCAAATTGTAAGGTCATTGTTCTACTAAACTTATACATTAAATATATATTCCAGGTTTGCCATGCTGGTGTTCCATAATCCTCGATAGCACTATCTGGATTATCTGAAGTACCACTAGATAAATCATATTCAGAAATAGGCTTTTTGCCATTGAATCTAAAAACTAAGTCTAGTTTAAATTTACTTTGCCATGTTTCAGCCGTTTCAGTTGCTTGATTTGAAGAAGGACGAGCTGAAACGTTGGTATTTCTCTTTCTGATTTCTTTTTCTTTTCCTTTAAATTGAATACCAATACTTGCTTTGCCATATTCAGGTGGAATGTGAGATAATGGAAGGACATCAAATTCTTCAAATTCTTGTAAACCTTCACTAAAATTACCTTTTATATCATTAAAACTACCTGAGAAAAAGAACATGTCTTTTAATTTAAATGCCATATTCAATGAATATCCTTTAATATTTGCTTTACCTGCATTAACATTGGTTACAACAGTAGCGTTGACATCATCTACAAATAGGGTAGTACTGCCATCTGGTAATGCAAAATTACCCCTTACCATGGCATCCCATAATCTAGTTGTAAAATAAGTACCAGACATTGTAAAAGAGGAGGAGGGGAGTCCGCCTTCTTCAAGAGGTGCTCCAAATCTAAATGTCTTAGATAAGTTCAATTCAGTATTAAGAGCATATTCTGGTTTTAAATCTGGATTGGGAACCGTTACGAAGCCTGACTTTTCTCTGATTTTGGCAAAATCATCAACATTGGGTACTCTAAATCCTGTAGAGACAGATGCTTTGAAAGCCCACTCTTTTCCTGGAGTAACGGTTATACCAACCGCACCCGTAGGACTTGCCCCACCAGTATTAATGCCATCAGTTATCCATGTTTCAGGTAAAGAAGGTATCAAAAAAGTATCAATTGCATTATATTTAGCCGTTACATTTGCATAAGTATACCTTAGTCCAGCCAAAAGTCTGAATACATTGTCATCTTCAAATTGATTGATATTGATGTCTTCTTCTTTTCTTGGATTAATAATCGCTCTTCTTTTGATTGCCCAACTATAGTTTAAGTAGGCAGCAGCAGTAGTCATGGT
>JAHDBK010000536.1 GCA_020630455.1 Saprospiraceae bacterium | reverse complement strand
AAAACCTTAATCTATTGATTCTCATTGTGATAAATTTTTAAACATGCTCTTATAAATTAGCTAACATTTCTATTAATTCTGTTTTTTTACGAACTGCTACAGGAATGGTATCTCCGTTTTTCATTTTTAAGTATCCACCATCTTTGCGTATATATTCATGAATATATTTAATATGTACCAAATGAGATTGATGTGTTCTAAAAAAATCGTGTTCACTGAACAATTGTTCAAATTGTTTGAGGGTTTTGGTTACGAATATTTTATCATTATTATTTAAAATAAACAATGTATTATTTCCATCGGATTCACATCTTACGATGTCTTCAATTTCCACTACCACTATTTTTTCTTGAGTGTTTAATGAAATTCTTTGAGGTAAGGCATCTGGGTATTTAATGGTTTGTTTTAAAATATCAATACTTTCTGTTGGAGTTTGTAATTGTTGAGTTGCTCTCTGAACAGCTTGTTGTAAATCATCAGGGTTTATTGGTTTCAAAAGATAATCTATAGCCGCAAATTTAAATGCTTTCAAGGCGTGTTCTTCGTAAGCTGTAACAAATATAATTTTGGCATTAATATTAGGAAAAATTTCTAATAAGTCAAAACTAGTACCATCTCCTAACATAATATCTAAAAATAAAATATCTGGTGATTCTTTTCTCAATAATTTAGCTGCATTAACGACACTATCAGCTGTACCTATGACCTTAATATCAGGACATTTTTCTTTTAAATCGGCCTTTAAAACTTCAAGGGCTTGGGGCATATCATCTACTAGTATAGCTGTTGGCATTTCGTTATTATTTGCATAAAAAATAAAGAAAACTCTTTATCTTTATCTTTGTTTTAAATTTTTCCTCATAGCATAATGAGGTATATTCACCTCTATGAATTGTTTACCATGTTTTTCGTAATCCATTTTTTTGTAGAATGGAACGGCAGTATCTCTTGCATTTAAAACCATCTTAATATAACCATTTTCAATCGCCCACTTTTCGCTTTCTTTGACTAAAAACTGCCCTATCCCTTTTTTCTGTTGACTTTCATCTACTGCTACCTGTCTCATCTTCAAGGTGTTTTCATCTTTAATCACCAAAACTAAACAAGCTAATAGATTAAAAGCATCATTGTAACAAGCCAAATGAATTTGTTGGTATTCTTCTGAAATTTCTTCTGTTGTAAATTCCAAGCCAAGGGGTTTTCTTAATATCTTATCTCTAAGATTTAATACTTCATCATAAGCAGGTGTTCCGAATTCTATTTCTATTACAAACATTTTTATGAGTATTGGGTACTGAGTATTGAGTACAGGATATATATTGCTAAATACTCAATACTAATCAAGCATGATGTTCTTCTGGAAAAGTTTGATAAGCCAAGCTCATAGCGCTTAAAAACTCATCCATATTCACACCTGTTTCAATTTCTTTATCTTTAAAATACATGACTACATTTTCAGTAGGCATATTACCTGTAAGGTCATCTTTTGCCATGGGGCAACCTCCGTATCCTTTTATTGCACCATCAAAACGCATACAACCATTTTCATAGGCTGACACAATTTTCTCTTTCCAATTGTGAGGCTCTGTATGTAAATGAGCACCAAATTCAATTTCAGGAAACTGAGGGATTAAATTAGAAAATAAATAGCTAATAATTTCTGGATTAGAACATCCAATAGTATCTGATAATGATAATATCTTAATGTCTAATTTAGACAATTCCTCTGTCCAATGCTGCACCACTTCTGCATTCCAAGTATCTCCATAAGGGTTTCCAAATCCCATTGAGATATAAACCACCAAATCTTTATTATTCTTAAGGCATAAATCTTGAATATCTTTTACTCTATCTAATGATTGAGCAATAGTAGCATTAGTATTTCTCAATTGGAAGGTTTCTGAAATAGAAAAAGGATAACCTAAATATTTGATTTCTTCGAACTGACAAGCATCATTGGCTCCTCTTTGATTGGCAACAATTGCTAACAAAGAAGAATTCGTATTATCTAAATCTAAACGAGATAATACATCTGCAGTATCTTTCATTTGCGGAATTGCTTTAGGAGAAACAAAACTCCCAAAATCAATAGTATCAAAGCCTACCTTCAACAATTGGTTGATGTATGCCGCTTTCTTTTCTGTAGAAATAAACTCTTTGATACCTTGCATGGCATCTCTAGGACATTCAATTAATTTAACCATAAGGGTTTTGACTCGACTTTTTTATTATAATTTGATTACAAACTCAACCAACACAATCATAATTATGTTTAAATAGAGAATGTTATTTCACAAATATACTGCTTTCTTTTTGCATATTGATTACCTTTGTAAAAAAATAAAGAAATGAGTAATCAGACTACAACTATAATGACCGTAATTGGTTTTATATTTTTTCTTTCGGGAATGTCGGCTTTATCTTTAAGTATTGTTGGCGTTCAATTGAGTTTTTTGTCTTGGGTAGACTCTTGGGGCGGCTTAACAGGACTTTTAATTAAATTATCACTTGTTATTGTAGGCGTTTTATTAATTGTAGTAGCCCAAGGGGACTTTGAAGGAAAGAATGATTATCATTTTAAGAATAGGCAATAAACAGTTATCTGTATTCCCTTAACAATGTATAGTTGGCAATTTTTGAATTTTTGAAGTATTCAAAATTAAAAGCATCTCTAAAAATTATTTTATATCTTTGTATTATTATTATCAATAAAATTATAAATCATGTTTAGTAATATATTTTTAATACCATTGGGTCCTTGGGAAATCATTGCCATTCTTTTGGTCATTTTAGTTTTCTTTGGAGGAAGAAAAATACCTGAATTAGCTAGAGGCTTAGGCAAAGGTATCAGAGAATTCAATAGTGCTAAGGCTTCTATTGAAGAAGAAATCAGAGATGGTATGAAAGTCGAAGAAAAAAAGAAAATTAGTGAAAAAAATGAGAATGGTTAATTAAATAGACAACAGATTTTAGATTCTATTTTGTCTTTTTATTATTTTCAATAATTCATTAATACAAAAATAAAGATAACAAAATTTTGTTATCTTTATTTTTTTT
>JAHDBK010000535.1 GCA_020630455.1 Saprospiraceae bacterium | reverse complement strand
TAGTATTTTTAGTTATAGTCGAGGCATTACTCGAAAAGCATAGCCATCTATTAGGCTACGGGCATTCATTGATTCAAAACAAAATTCTTATTTCAAAAACTCAATAAATTTATGTTACATTGTATTTAATAACTGATAATTGTATACTGATAACTGAAAACTGATAAGTGAATATGTCTTTAGAAAAAAAACCACTTCAATTAAGTCCCACTTTTAAATACGCATTAGACTGTATAGAAAAGACTAATGCTTCGATGTTTATTACAGGAAAGGCAGGTACAGGTAAATCAACATTATTACAATTATTTAGAAATACTACTCAAAAAAATTGTGTGGTATTAGCTCCAACAGGAGTTGCTGCACTCAATGTCAAAGGACAAACCATTCATTCTTTCTTTGGTTTTCCTCCTAAGATATTGAATAAATCGGATATTAAAAAAAGACGTTATCGCAAATTATATGAAAAAATGGAGGTACTTGTCATTGATGAAATATCAATGGTAAGAGCAGATATTTTGGATAATATTGATTATTTTTTACAAATCAATAGAAATAATCCTTTACCTTTTGGAGGTGTTCAAATGGTGTTTTTTGGCGATATGTTTCAATTGCCTCCTGTTGTTGCCAAACAAGAAGAAAAGATGATTTTAAATAGTCTTTATGATAGTCCTTATTTCTTTTCAGCTCATATTATGCAGCATTTTGATATTGAAATGCTCGAACTCAATAAGGTTTATAGACAAGATGAACGCCATTTTATTCGCTTATTGGATTCAGTTCGCTTGAATCAAATCGATTATGATGATTTATTGGATTTGAATGAAAGGCATGTTCCTAATTTTAAAGATAATAATCAATACATCACCCTTTCTACTAGAAATCAAATTGTTAATAGTATTAATAATAAAAAATTAAATGAAATTCATACAGAAGAATTCATTTATACTGCTAAAACAACAGGGGAATTTGACCCAAGGCTCTACCCTACTGAATTTTTATTGAAATTAAGAATTGGTACTCAAGTGATGTTCATAAGAAATGATGCTCAAAAAAGATTTGTAAACGGAACTATAGGCAAAGTTGTCTATTTAGATATGGATGAAATTAGAGTTGAAATTGAGCAAAATGATAAAAAACAAATCATAGAGGTACAAGCTGAAACTTGGGAAATTCTAAAGTACAGTATCAACCCTGATAATAATGAAATTGAAACTGAAGTTAAAGGAACTTTTGAGCAATTTCCTCTAAAATTAGCATGGGCAATCACCATCCATAAAAGTCAAGGAAAAACCTTTGACAAAGTAATTATAGATATGGGTAGAGGTGCATTTGAACATGGTCAAACTTATGTTGCTTTAAGTCGATGTCGTACGCTCAATGGCATTGTTTTAAAACAAGCATTAAGATTTCAAGATATCATGGTTGATGAAAGAATTATTCAATTCTACGAATCTCATTTTTAATTAAATAATAAAGAAATCTCTTTATTATTCCACTACAAAACTATCTGTTTCTACAATACTACCATACAAAAATATAGCAATTTTATAAGTACCTTTTTGTTGTACTTGAACTGTAAACATGGCCTCTTTCATAGCTTGTGAATACGGTAGACCACAGCACATTTGTTTCATCGCTTCCACTTCTGGCCACGTTCCATCTTCATTCATTTTTATTAAAGATGGTTGTAAAATACTGCTATTACAATCTCCATTAGTCGCTAATTGAAATGCTTTTTTAGATTTTAATGTAATATTTACGAAATCATCTACTTGATATGATTCTTTATCTAAATTGACTCTAATCTTATCATTATTAATAATAGAAAAAAAGGATAAAATGGATATAAAATAAATTATTAAGTTCATTTCTATTCTTTAATTTTTGATTTATAATTTAAGTTCAAGCGATTGGCTTTTCTAATTTCAGTTTTTACATCATTAATTAAACCCATTGTAGCTGTTTTATCAGCTTCAAGCGTAATAGTAGCTTCTTCAATTGTACTCTGTTCTATCATTTCTTGAACATCTTCTAATGCGACAAATCTATCTTGAATTTGTATTTTCAGTTCTTCATCTCCACTTTCATTTTTTACTTTACCTACGTAAATATATAATTTATCTTTTTTCTTATCTATATCACTTGGATTTTCTGTTTCAGGTAAATCCAAATTGATTAATGGTGTTTCTTTCTTAATTACAGTAACAACCATAAAGAAAAACAATAACATAAAAACAATATCTGGTAGACTAGCTGTACTCACTTGTGGACTTTCTTTGGAGTACCTATTTTTTATAAATTTTTTCATAATAATTAATTTATTAATAAACTATTTCATTTTACATAACTTGAATATAATTCAGATCTTAACTGATAACTGATAACTGATAACTGATAACTGAACACTGTTAACTGTTCTTCGTTGGTTCGGCTTCAGAAATAATCATTGGAAAATTTATCAAGATAGATTTCTTTTGTGCTTTGGTAAGTGTTTCATAAGCTTGATTGTATAATTTATGAGCTTCTTCATCCCAAATTTCCTTGTATGCCGCTTTCAATTCATTATAAACTTGTAAATAAATTTCATATTGAGTTCCCCTATCATTTTGAAGAGAAATAATGGCTTTTTTAGGACTAATTGGCATATCATTTCTTTGATTGGGATTGGTTATAAATTCTTTTGTAAATTCTCTTAGACCTTTTAATTCCATTCCTTCTCCTTCTACAGATAATTCATCTAAAAAATTGATTTTTACATTTAAGATATTTCTTTTATTAACATCCACTATTTCTTTAGAAGGGTCTTCTTCATAAGGAGGCAATTTTACAGGAATTCCTTTTTCGGCATTAATGGTGGTAGTGACGAGAAAGAAAATTAATAATAAAAAGGCGATATCTGCCATAGAACCTGCGTTGATTTCTTTTGCTTTTCTTTTTTTCTTTTGCATGATGAAAATGTTTTAAATTTAATAAATTTTCATCGGTTAGTTTTATACGACTATTATCATAGATGCAATTAAATTCATTTTTGGTGTATTTGTTTTTTGATTTATTATTTA
>JAHDBK010000011.1 GCA_020630455.1 Saprospiraceae bacterium | reverse complement strand
ATTTTTATATTAATAATAAAGAATTTTCTTTATTATTTTAACAATTAATAAATAAGTCTAAATGGAATTTAAATACTGGTCTATAGCTTTTTGATTTTTTAAAATGATGATTTTCTTTTCTTTTTGATGTGAATTTATTTTATGTAATAATTTTTTCCTTCTTTTTAAATTGAATGTTGCTACAAATAAAATGAACTCCCAATCCCACCTCTCTTCACAATTTTCAGTCATATCAGAACGACTTCTACCTTTGTTTTGGTATATTCTTTTAATAACTCTCCACAGACATTTCCAAGTAGGTAAATCTAAATAAATAACGGTATCTGCTTTCTCTAATCGTATATCTAATGTACTGTTATAATTTCCATCAATAATCCATTCTTTTCTATTGGCAAGTTCTTCAACGATGGCTTCCCATTCTTCTTTGGGGGTTGTCGTCCAATTGGGTTTCCAATAGCATTGGTCTAAATGAATCAAAGGTAGGGAAGTTTTTTGTTGTAGTATTTTGGAGAAAGTAGACTTGCCCGCTCCACAACAACCAATAACCATGATTTTCATTGTAATATGGTTTTAAAATTAGGATTTTAAATGTAACAATGCCACACTCTCAATATGATAGGTATGAGGAAACATATCTACAGGCTGAACTTTAATGACATCATATTTCTCACTCAAGAGGTTCAAATCTCTAGCTTGGGTGGCTGGATTACAACTCACATAAACAATTTTTGGACTCTCTAATTGGAGGAGCATATCTACCACTTTAGGATTCATTCCTGCACGAGGAGGGTCAGTAATTAATATGTCAGGTTTCCCATGTTGTTGAGCAAACTCATCAGTTAAAATATCTTTTACATCACCTGCGTAGAAAACGGTATTTTCTATTTGATTAATTTGAGCATTGATATGAGCATCATCTATGGCTGCTTGGATTTCTTCTATGCCTACTACTTGTTTACAATATTGGGCAACATAACAAGCGATACTTCCTGTTCCAGTATACAAATCATAAACATTTTCAGAACCTTTGAAGTCAGCAAAATCTACAACGATATCATAGAGTTTTTCTGCTTGCTTAGAGTTGGTTTGAAAAAAGGACTTAGGACTGATTTGATATTGAATATTTTTTAATTGCTCAATAATATATGGTTTTCCATAGTAATTGATAGTGTCAATATCGAATAAACTGTCATTTCTCTTTGGATTGATAGCGTAATTTAATGAGCATTTATTTTCATATTGATAAAGAAAATTCTTTATTAATGCGTCTAGGAGTGATTCTCTATCTTTTTTATTTTCTTTATAGAAAATAACAGTAATCATCAATTCTCCTAATTCTGTAATGCGAAATATAATATTTCTTAAAAAACCTTCTTGAAGCCTTAAGTCAAAGAATTCAAGTTCTAATTTATTAGAAAATTCTTTAACAAAATTACGGATTTCATTAGTGGGTTCTTTTTGTAAGTGACATTGCTTAATATCGATGATTTTATCAAAAGCTCCTGCTCTATGAAAGCCCAAAACGTCTTCAACATTACTTACATTCGTATTCAGTTCTTGAGGTTCTAACCATCGTTTATTAGAAAAAGTAAATTCTAATTTATTTCTATAATAATAAATATCATCAGCACCTACTATGGGTAAAAACTTATCTACAGGTACTTTACCAATTCGTTGTAAAGCATTTAAAACTACATCATTTTTATAGTTTAGTTGGGCAGCATAATCTATATGTTGCCATTTGCAACCACCACAAAATTCGAAGTGTTCACATTGTGGATTTACTCTATCTTTGGAGTAAGTAATTATCTTATCTAATTCCCCAAGAAAAACACCTTTTTTCTTTCGTTTAATCCATACATCAACAATATCTCCTACAGCAAGCCCTTCAATGAAAATGACTTTTCCATCTTCGGTTTTGCCAACACCTTTACCTTTGTCTCCAGTGCCTGTAATTGTTAGATTTTGAATTAATTCTGGTTTTCTTCTACCCATTTTTTATAGTATTGAGTATTAAGTACGGAGTATTGAGAATTATTATTATTTTTTAGAAGCACCATGCACAGCGGCGGCCATTTCTAATACTAATTGAGGATTTTTCTCGATGGCATCTCCTACAACTACTAAATCAGCACCAGCCTTAGCTTTAGCTTCACACAATTCAGGAGTTTTCAAACCTCCACCAATAATGAGGGGACACTCTACAGACATACTGACTGTTTCGACCATAGAATCATCAATTGGATATTTAGCACCACTTCCAGCATCCATGTACATCAATTTCATGCCTAAGTATTCTCCTGCAATAGCAGTAGTAGCGGCAATGTCGTTTTTATTACGAGGAATAGGATAAGTGTTACTCATATAAGAAACCGTAGTAGGAACTCCACCGTCAATTAGCATATATCCAGTAGATATAATTTCTAGGGGACTTACTTTTAAAAAAGGAGCTGTTTCTACATGTTTTCCAATTAATAAATCTGGATTTCTGCCTGAAATCAAAGAAAGATACAATAAGGCATCAGCTCTATAACTCAATTGATTAGTCCCTCCAGGAAAAAGTATAATAGGAATATCACATTGTTTTTTAATATTAGTAATCAATTCATCTAACATTAAATTGATAATAAGACTTCCTCCAATAAAGAAATAATCGACTTTAGCTTCTATAGACAATCGAATAACGTCATCTACATTCGTTAAGCTCAGCTTGTCAGGGTCTAAGAGGCAAACAAAACTCTTTTTTCCTGCTTTTTTATCTTTTAATATATTTTGATATAGTGTATCTTTCATCGTATTGCACATAAATTGGGCGTAAAGGTAATTCTTTTATCATTAATACATATACCTTTGCAGCACTTTATCTCTTAGAATGATTTTAAAGATACTTTAAGTATATAAGAATAATACCATGAGATTTTTTTTAATAATAATTTTAATATTTAATATTCAAAATATAATTGCTCAAAAAGATAGTACAGCAATTGTTCAAGGAGATAGTCTGCCTGTAACTGAAATTGTGCACGAGTGGGTAGCTTTTTTAAAAAACACAAGTAAAAAGAATCAAATTTTTTTAACTGAAAAACAAGGAAGCAGTTCAGACTTGTTATCACAATCGGGATTGGGCTTACATTTAAGAAATTATGGAGCGGGTAGTTTGACTACTTTTTCATTAAATGGACATGCAGCCTCTCAAACAGATATCAAGTTGGACGGATTTTCTATTCAAAGCAATATGAATGGTCTGTATGATTTATCATTATTACCTAGATATTTTGTAAATTATATAGCAATTGACGGGAGCAGTGATGGTGGCGAAATTGGAGGCTCTTTAGATATGTATACAAGTCGTTTTGCTGAAAAAGAATGGCTTGTTGAAGGAGGGTTTTCTTATGGAAGTTTTGATGATAAATCTACTTTTTTTACTTTTAATAATAATAAGAAAAAAAGGAATATATTATTAAAAAGTTTTTATAGGCACTCTAATAATGATTTTAAATTTACTAATTTGAATAGTATAGATAGACCTAGAGTGCGGATGACTAATGCGGCATTTCAGCAATTTGGTATTTTGCAAAAAAATCATTTTGAATTGAGGGACAGTAGCTTTATGACTACTCATTTTTGGTATGTTAATAATCATAGAGAAATTCCACCCACTTTGACAGAAACATCAAGTGTCAACTTTCAAGATGATGCACTAATACACGCCGTGCTTGGGTGGGAAAAAGAATGGACAAGTCAGTGGAAAACAAAATCTTTTCTAAGATATAATGATGAATATATTTATTATGATTCACCCTTAATTCAGACGGATAGCAGGAGTCGAAGGGCAGATTTTAGGCAATACATTAAAAATCAAATTAATAAAGAAAACTCTTTATTAATTGAATATAATTATGCACATTTAAGGGCAAAAGTAGAAGATTATGAATTAGATGTAGTGAGGAGAAATCAGCAATCTTTGAGTTTGGATTATGTTTTTAGAAATGATGAATTTTATAGTAAAATTGTTATAAAAGAAGAAAGAATTGATGATAATTGGTCTCCGTTTTTGTTTTCTTGGTTAGGTAAATATACTATGAACCCAAAGAGGTGGAATATAGATATTATTTTACACAGTTCTAGGAATTATCGTTTTCCTACTTTTAATGATTTATATTGGGCGAATAGTGCTTTTTCAGGTGGTAATCCTGATTTATTGCCAGAAAAATCATGGAAACAGGAAATTCAACTCAAAGCATTTTCTTTTACATACCCTCATTGGAATATAGGAACTACATTTAATCATTCTATAGTGGATAATTGGATATTATGGACACCAGATGATGTTGGTAAGTGGACACCAGAAAATGTAAAAAAAGTACAAGCCTATTCCTTTAAATTTAATTTTTATAAAGAATTTAAAATATTAGACATTCTAAATATCTCCTTTGATGCTAATTATCAATATACTCGTTCTGTCAATAAAGATGTAGAAGATAATGCCATTCAAACTTTGAATAAGCAATTATTGTATATTCCACTACATTCAGGTGGAGGGAATTTAAAATTGTATCAATCAAAAAAATGGAATATTATGTATACACATGATATTCAAGGAAAGCGATTTACAACTACGGACAATAGCCAATCTATTCCTTTATATCATGTAGCTAATTTATCATTTTCTTATATTTATAATTTGAATACAAAATACGAATTAGAGGGAGTGTTTGAATTGAGAAATATTTGGAATGAGGATTATCAAATAGTAGCTAATCGTCCGATGCCTCCAATTCATTTTCAAGGTACTTTGTTCTTAAAGTTTAAAAAATAATTACGACCTTTGTCCCATTATTAAAAATGGGTAAGTATTTAGTAAAGAGTATAGAGTAATTAGTAAATATTTACAAAAACAATTTATGAAAATGAATCTTAGAAATTATCTATTAATATTTTGTTTGTCTTTTTTTATGGCTTCATGCGAAAAAGGACCAGAAGAGGTGTTGCCTTATGAAAATGGAATTTTTGTAATTAATGAAGGTAATTTTCAAGCAGGTAATGGAAGTATAACTTATTATGACTTGATAAGTGGAAGACATGAGCAAAATATATTTCAAACAGTAAATAATCGCCCATTAGGGGATGTAGTTCAATCCTTATCTTTTTATGGTGATTACGCTTATATTGTTGTTAATAATTCTAATAAAGTAGAAGTAGTCAATAGAAAAACATTTGAAGAAGTGGCTACTATTGAGGGTTTGTCTTTTCCTAGGCATTTTTTGGCTGTGAGTGAAAACAAGGGCTATATTAGTCAATGGGGGGATGGCTTTACAGCAAGTATTGCAATTATAGATTTAAGTACTTGGGAGGTGACTAGCGAAATAATCACAGGAGGTAATGGAGCTGAAAAAATGTTACAAATTGGTGATAATGTATGGGTAGGGCATTCAGGTGGTTATGGAAATGATAATATTATTTCAATTATAGATGTTAATACAGATCAAGTAACACAAAATATAACGACTGATTTGTATAATCCAAGTGATTTGGTACTTGATGGACAAGGCAAGGTGTGGGTCTTACAACAAGGAGGTTGTGGCATGTTTGATAATGATTTTAATTGTACAGAAGTATTTAATGGGGGATTGACTTCATATAATTCCACCGATTTTAGTTTATCTAGTCATGTAGAATTTGTAGGGAATTATCCAAGCGGATTGTGTATTAATGCCAATGGTTCTCATTTGTATTATTTGTTTAATGGAAGTGTTTATAGACAAGGTACAAGTCATTCTTTATTTGAGACGACTCCTTGGATAAATAATACGACATATTATTATGGATTAAATGCTTTTTATGATTTGGTATACGCCTGTGATGCCAAAGATTATGCTTCTCAAGGGGCTGTTGATATTTTTGATAGCAACGGAACTCAAGTGAGTAATATTAGTAGCGGTATTATACCAAGAGATGTAGTCGTTAAGTAATTTTAAAGAATAATTTATTAGATAATAGACTCTAGGTGTTGGATTTTTAAATCAAAAATAATAAAGAATTTTCTTTATTATTGCTTGTTTTGAATAATGATTTTACCTCTTTGTTAAATGATGAGCTAAAACAAGACAACCTTAGACAATTTAATTCGTTATCTTTTATAGGATGTTTTTAATATTATTATAAAATCAATAAATAAAAATGGCTAAATTAAATAGTGGTATTCATACTCATTGGAAAGAACTTACAAGCGAAGAACAGTTAGAGCAAATTATTAAAGATTCATACGATAAAACGGCTGTTATCTTTAAGCACAGTACCCGTTGTGGTATAAGTGTAAGGGCTAAATTTATCCTAGAAGATGATTGGGATATAGAAGAAGGAGCATTAGATTTTTATTATTTAGATTTATTGAATTATCGCTCTGTTTCTAATAAAATAGCGGATGAATTGCAAGTTTTTCATCAATCACCACAGGTCATTATTATTCAAAATGGTGAGGCAGTATATGATGAATCACATCACGACATTAACTTAGGAGAAATCAAGGAATATTTACCACAATAAAAGGTTAAACTTTGTTTAAAACAATATACATATCAAGCATCTTATTGATATTTATCTTTAATTTGTATCCACAAGAGGAAGTCTTGGAAGTGGATATGTGGGAAGTTCTTTCGGATGTTCGTTTTGAAACTAAAAAAGATGAATTCAGCGGAATGGTAGTTGAAGTACCAGTTTTTGGGGAGGATATCAAAGCCTTAAATGGTAAAAAGATTATTATTAAAGGTTATTTATTACCTGAAACGGGCTACAAAACACACAAAGAATTTATCTTATCTGCATTGCCCTATAATTTATGTTATTTTTGTGGTAAAGCAGGCCCTGAAACAGTCATGCAAGTTTATGCAAAAGATGCCGTTAAATATTCTAATAAAATGATAGAACTTGAAGGTGTTTTGAAACTGAATTTTATAGACCCTTACGATTTGCCCTACCACTTGGAAGACGCTCGATTAATTGATTAAAATAAATAAAATGAAAAATTTTTGGATTATCTTGATTGCTTTATTTTTAATTCCAACAGTGGATTATGCACAAAGTAATAATAAAACCAAAACGACTACAAAAAATAGCGATTCAGGAGATAATGTTTGGAAAACGCTAGGCAAAGTTACTTTCAAAAAAGAATATGATGAATTCATGGGCTTCAAAGTAGATGTACCTGTATTCGCTCCAGAAGTAAAGGCTTTAGACGGTAAAGAAATTACTTTGAGAGGTTATATCATTCCAGTTGAAGGATATAAAAGCCACAAATCTTTTGTCTTCTCTGCTTACCCTTATAATATGTGTTACTTTTGTGGTGGAGCTGGTCCTGAAACCGTAATGGAAGTCAGTGCCGTAGAAGGAATAGAATATACTGCTGACCCAATTACTATTAAAGGAATTTTGCAACTCAACTCTGGAGATGTAAACCAATTGATTTATTCTTTATCTGAAGCAAAATTTGTTTCTAATTAATTATTAATAATATAAATATAAAAATGAAAAAAAATCTTTTATTATCATTAGTAACGTTGATGACCTTATCTCTAGTTTTGTTTTCTTGTAAAGATGACAATGACAACAATAAAGACCCTTATGATGTAACTGTTGAAATACTTAATCCTACATCAGGAGAAATATTAACAGCAGGAGGTGTCTCAATAATTAGAGTTCAATATACTCATGCAGATGCCAATGAAGTTATTCATAATATTAAAATTGTAATTAATGATGCTGAAGGTAATTTGGTGGCTACAGTTATGGACCACCATGCGCATCAAACAGGTAGTTTTACATTCCAAGATGATGGCTTTATTGTGCCAACTACACCCGGTAATTATACATTAGTTGCAGAAACGACTAATATGGAAGGAGCACATACGAAAAGTGCTTCTCAAAATTTTTCAATTGAATAATAAAGAGATTTTGTTATAAAAATTAAAAAGGGAGTGTTTTATTTGGAATGCTCCCTTTTTTGATACTAATCTTTTTCAAAATTTAATTGCCATTTTTCTTGGTTTTTATAATCGGGTTGTTCTTCTTTTTTATATAAATAATTTTCAATAACTAAATAATCCATATCTGTACTCATAAAACAGCGATAAGCATCAAACGGTGTACAAACAATAGGTTCTCCTCTTAGATTAAAACTTGTATTGATTAAAATGCCTTTGCCACTTAATTTTTTATATGATTGTAATAATTGATAAAAATGAGGATTAATTTCTTTATTAACGGTTTGTACCCTAGCAGAATAATCAATATGAGTGACCGCAGGAATTTCACTACGTTTACAATTCAACCTATTTTTTAAAGAAAGTTGATAATAATCATTAGGTAATGAATTTCTCTTATCTTCATTAACTGGTACAACAAAAAGCATATAAGGAGATGGCTGATTAAGATTAAAATACTCCTTCATATCTTCTTCTACAATAGCAGGAGCAAATGGTCTAAATCCTTCTCTTTTTTTAATTTTCAAATTTATTTTTTGTTGCATTTTATTATCAGAAGCATTTCCTAAAATACTTCTATTCCCCAAGGCTCTAGGACCAAATTCCATCCTTCCTTGAAACCAACCCACAACATTTCCCGAATGAATTTTTTCAGCGACTTGTTCACATAAATCCTCAAACCGATGAAATGAATGATAAACGGCTTTGTTCTTTTTATTCATTATCATTATTTCTTTATCAGAAAAATGTGGACCTAAATAGGCTCCTTGCATCGCATCAGGAGTTTGTAAAACCCTTTCTTCATTATAATATAAATAATAAACAGCCAATGCGGCACCGATTGCTCCTCCTGCGTCTCCTGCGGCAGGTTGTATGTAAATATTTTTAAATAAATTTTGTTCTAATATTTTTCCATTGGCGACACAGTTTAAAGCTACACCACCCGCCAAACACAAGTTATCTGAATTAGATAATTCATGAGCGTTTTTAGCCATTCTTAGAACAATTTCTTCTGTAATGCTTTGTATCGCAAGAGCCAAATTACAATGTGTTTGGAGAATTTCATCTGTATCTTTTCTAATAGATATATTGAATAGTTGTTCCCATTTCTTAGTAGGTATCATTTTTAAACCTGTAGCATAACTAAAATAGCTTGGATTCAGCCAAATAGAACCATCATCTTTGATATGGACTATTTTTTCTTTTATGATATTAATAAATGAATGGGTTTGTTCACTTTGCGGATTACCATAAGGAGCTAAACCCATTAGCTTGTACTCTCCTGAATTGACTTTAAAACCAAGGAAATAGGTAAATGAAGAATACAAAAGTCCAACAGAATGGGGGAAGTGCATTTCTTTTAAAAATGTTATAGAATTTTCCTTTCCAATACTAATAGAAGCGGTTGTCCATTCTCCTACTCCATCTATAGTCAAAATGGCTGCTTGTTTAAAAGGAGAAGCGAAAAAAGCACTAGCTGCATGAGAAAGGTGATGTTCTGGAAAAAGCAATTGTATTTCTCTTTTATTAAAGGATTCAATTGCTTGTAATTCTTTAAATATTTTATTTTTTAAAAATAATTTTTCATCTAACCAAACAGGAATGGCTTTTAAAAAAGAGAGGAGTCCTTTAGGAGCAAAAGCGTAATAAGTTTCAAGGAGTCTTTCAAACTTTAGAAAAGGTTTGTCATAAAAGACGATGGCGTCAAGTTCCTTGAGGCTTAATCCTGATTCTTCTAGACAATATCTAATAGCATTGCTAGGAAAATCAGCACAGTGTTTTTTTCTAGTAAAACGTTCTTCTTGTGCAGCAGCAATTATTTCTCCATCCACAATTATAGCTGCTGCAGAGTCATGATAAAATGCTGATATACCTAATATTTTTCTTTTCATCATAAAAAAAAGAGGCTGTACTAGTACAACCTCCTTTCAAATATAATATTCTATTGACTAATCTTTATTTATTTAGAATAATTTTTTCAGTATAAATTTTATCATTTTGCAAAATATTTAAGAAATAAATACCTGTAGGATTTTCTTTTAAATTGAAAACACCTTCATAAGTTCCAGAGAAATCCATTAATTCATCTTTCATGATTTCTCTTCCATTAGCATCTGTAATACTAAGCGTTACAGGACTTTGGTTTTCTAAAGTAAAACGCACACTGAAAGAACCATTAGTAGGGTTAGGGAATAAATCCAATTCTTGAACATTTAGTCTAAGAGCTCCCATATCAGATTGGATTATTTTATCTTCTTCAATGATTTGCTCTTGTCCATTACTTCCTTGAATAATAATAATTTCTTGTCTTATTTCTTTTTGCTTTTCTTTAGGGCAACAACAAGACTTAACTTCTTTTCCTAGTAATTTAACCTTCGTCTTTTTAGTTTTTCCATCTCTAACATATTTAACTTTTACAAGGTCACCAGGTTGATGTTCAGCAATGGCATCAATTAATTGATCCATATCTCTCATTTTTTGCTTTTCAAATTCGACGATAATATCCCCTTGTTCTAAATCTAGCCCTTCTCTATTGACTTCATCAATTTCTATACCTTCATCATGATTGGTAATCATAATTCCTATATATGGTTTTTCTACCATTTTTTTATCATTACAACAAGATTCCATATCTACAAAATTGAAGTCTTGGTTGCTATCAAAATGATATACCATTCTTTTCTTTCCTTTATTCTTTCCTAGTGTTGCATTCGTTTCAAGGTTTTGTCCATCTCTGGTATATTCTATTTTCATTTCATCACCAATAGCAGTACCATTCATTACTTGGATTAAATCTTGAAAACTATTAACGGATTGTCCATTCATAGAAGTGATGACATCTCCTTCTTGTAGACCTGCTTTTTCTGCAGCAGATTCTTCAACTACACCACCTAATTGTACACCATTTTCGGTGTCTTCACCTGGCCAAACTCCTAGGAAAGCTTTGTCTTCTTCATCATCTCCTAGTGTTTTAATGATTATTCGTTGATTATCTTCTGTATTCCATTCAAAAGCTTTATCTAAATCTTCTACATTTTCAATAATAAAAATGTCTTCTTCGCCATCAAGTTCAGAAATTTCAACTTCTTTTGAATCAATGATGACCTTCATTTTTTTATCTCCTTCACTAAAATCACCTTCAGGCATGACCTCTTTAATCTTTTCTTTAATGTCATCAGGTAAATCTTCAAATCCTTCGCTATCTCCTTCAAACTTAAAAATATTGATGTTTTTATCATTAGATTCTTCACCATTAATGATGATATTCTCACTGTCGCCATCAATTACAATTTCTTCAACTTCGCCATTTTTAATAATTTTAATTACTTTTTTGTGAGTACCATCTTCTGTGATGTCAACATCTACATTGATTTCATCGCTTATATTGATTTCTTCCTTTACGTCATCTCCTGTAGTGACCGTTACTTTATCTCCTTCTATAACCGTTTTTTCAATGGTTTCTACTCCATTTTCATCAATCGTTTTTTTGATGATAATTTTCTTTTCAACTTGAGCATTCATCAAGACAACGCTCATTATAAATAATAGTGTAAAAAATATATTTCTTCTCATGATTTAAATAAATTTAATAAAATTAACATACAAAAATAAAAAAAATATTATGATTCTTACTTTCAAAAGTTAAAAGACCGTTAAACATTTTATAGGGTTGCTTAGATAAACTAATTTTTTAAATGTTAATATTTAAAATAGCATATATTTGTACAGAAAGCGGTTTTATTAATTATGAGTAAAAAGGCAATTTGGGGAATTATAGGTTTAATGAGTGTTGCATTACTTGGAAGTATTGCATTACAAGCCTATTGGATTAATGAAAGATTAAGGCTTGAAGAAGGTCAGTTTGATAAAACAGTTTTCGATGTTCTTGTAAATATTTCTGAAAAATTAAAAATTGAAGAAAAAAAACAAAGAGAACAATCTGTATGGAATCCCAATGGTCTTTCGGGGAGTACTCTAATGGAAACTCCATTTACGAATGAAAGTGGTGTTGGTTTGGGTTTCTTTTCTAAAAAGCACAATTTTGATACGATTAATAATTCGGAACACATCAATACTTTAGAATGTACTTGTATTGATTGTAGAAAGGAGAAGTTTGAAGCCTACATGAAAAAAACAGACCGTTGGATGACCAAACAACTCTATTCTCCTGACCCTATTGAACAAAGAATAAAAGTTGATTTATTAGATAGGATTTTACATAATGAATTAATTAATAGAAATATTCATTTGGATTATACTTATGGGGTGTATTCTTCGCCTAAAAAAGCATTTGTAATTAAAGATGGTAAGTTCAATTATGTGCCAAGTGATGAGGACGAAAGCGTAGCCGCTTCAACGCCAGATATAGAAGTGCCTAAAGTTGACACCAACTTATTGAATTCTAAGTATAGTGTTCAGTTATTTCAAAACTCAACTAAAATTCAACCTCCTGGTTATTTGATGATACATTTTCCAGGTAAGGTCGGTTATGTTTGGGGTACTGTTTGGACAACTGTTTTGGCAGCTATTCTATTTACAGCAGTTATTCTTTTCTGTTTTGTTTATACTATTCAAATCATATTCACTCAAAAGAAATTATCTGAAATTAAAACGGATTTTATTAATAATATGACTCATGAATTTAAAACGCCAATAGCCACTATCTCTCTAGCATCTGATTCTATAACGAGTCCAATGATTGCTGGGAATGCAGAAAAGGTTCAACGTTTTGCCAATATTATTAAACAAGAAAATCAGCGAATGAATAGCCAAGTGGAAAAAGTACTCCAAATGGCATTATTAGACAAAAGGAACTTTAGTCTAAAACTTACACAGGTAGATGCTAACGAAGTAGTCTCACAGGCTATTAATAATATTGGTTTAAGAGTTGAAAAATTAGGTGGCAAAGCGGAAGCTGTCCTCCTAGCAACCAATTCATTTGTTGAAGCAGATTTAACGCATTTTTCTAATGTAATTAATAATTTATTAGATAATGCTTATAAATATTCTCCCGATAATCCTCAAATTACAGTTACTACTAAAAACGTAGCCAATGGTATTTCTATTAGCATTAAGGATAATGGAATAGGAATGAACAAGGAGGATAGAAAGAGAATTTTTGATAAATTTTATAGAGTTCATACGGGAGACATCCACGATGTCAAGGGCTTTGGACTGGGTTTAAGCTATGTAAAAGCTATACTAACAGCGCATAAAGGGACTATAAATGTTAAGAGTGAATTAGGGAAAGGAAGCGAATTTATATTGTTTTTTCCATTTTCTGTTTGATTTTGATATATATTTTAACATTTCGTGCGTTATATTAAGGTCTATGTATTTTTCAAGCATGACTTTTGATATATAAAATATATAAATATTATAGAAAAAATTAAATACAAATTAAGATATGACCAATTCAGCAAATCCAAGCATTCTATTAGTTGAAGATGACCAAAATTTTGGTGATGTTCTAAGATCTTATTTAGAAATGCATGATTTCGATGTTACCTTGGCAACCGATGGTGTTGCGGGTTTCGATGCATTTAGAAAAAGTGAATTTGATCTTTGCATTTTTGATGTAATGATGCCTAAGAAGGATGGCTTTACTCTAGCAAAAGAAGTAAGAGAACAAAATAAGGAAACACCCATTATATTTTTAACAGCAAAATCTTTAAAAGAAGATGTCTTAAAAGGGTTTAAATTGGGTGCCGATGATTATCTTTCAAAACCGTTTAATTCTGAAGAATTATTACTTAGGATTCAAGCTATTTTGAAGAGGTCTAAAGGCTTGACTAAAAAAGCAGACGAACAAAAAGAGTTCAATATCGGCAAAAGATACCACTTCAATTATCCATTAAGAATTCTTTCTTTTGACGGTTCCCAAAAAGAAAAATTATCTCCGAAAGAAGCCCAGTTATTAAAAATGTTTTGTGTAAATATGAATGATGTGCTGCTTCGTTCAGATGCATTGACTAAAATATGGGGTGACGATAATTATTTCACAGCTAGAAGTATGGATGTATTTGTAACCAAATTACGTAAATACTTAAAAGGTGATGAAAATATTGAAATTGTCAATATTCATGGAAATGGATTTCAATTATTAGTAAAAGAAGAAGTATAGTGTCGCTAATTTTAGCAACAATCTTATATAAATAGTACTTTTAATTAATGAAACAGAAAAATAGGATTCTAAGGAGTCCTATTTTTTTTATGTTCTAAATAGGTTAAGAACGTCAATACTTTTTCGTCTTGCCATGTAGGAGCAGCAATTTGAACAGCCGTTTTAAGCCCTTCTGTTTGTCGCTCTATTTTGCGTCCTTCGATTTTAGTCAAATCTATTGAAAACTTAGAATAAGTTTTGGAAATCTCTTTGATATTTTCAAGAGGAAATGAGGCAGCGGGGTAACCCAAAACATTATATATTAAAGTATAAGTACCACCGCTTCCAAGATTCCTTGATGAATTATGTAGATATGCAGGAAAAGAATTAACAGGGCTGATTATGATGTCAATTTCCTGCTCTTTTATCATCTGATTAAATGAATTTACATAATTTTCGTATTCTTTTTGAAGCGTAGTTAAATCCTTATCATTAAAATGTTGGCTCAATCTTTTAATTTGTTTTTGACCGAAAAAACCAGCTACTTTTCCAAACCATTTAATTTGATGAGAAGGGATTCTCATTAAAGGGACAAGTGTTTTGATAAAAGGGTGAAGTTGCTCCCCTTTTTGTATATTATCAACGAATATTTTAGCACCATCTATAGTATTAATTTGTGTATGAAAAGCTTCTGCTTGTTCAAAATTTTTCCAAGGCAATTCAATTGTGTCAAAACCTTCTTCACTCAGTTCAGAAATTAAGTTTTTAATATCATTGACAATTGGACTAATGGGTTCGATTAATCCATCATGAGTGTAATATGCGATTTTTAGTTTTTTTACATCAATATTTTTATAATTAGACAATTTTGATAAAGAAATTTCTTTATTAAACGGGTTTTTTATACCATCTAAAATATCTAATATTAATGCAATGTCTTCTACATTTTTACCAAAAACACCCAGAACGGATGCTATAAGTTCCCATTGATGATTAGGGCTTAATCTTGAAAAATCGTAAAATCTTTGCATGCTAGGTTTGAACCCAATAACACCACAAAAAGCTGCGGGTATTCTTACGCTTCCTCCCAAGTCAGTCCCAAGTCCAATTAGAGAACCACCTGAAGCTATAATTGCTGCTTCTCCACCACTACTTCCACCGCAAGAAAAACGATGGTTTAATGGATTGAGGGTTCTGCCATAAAGTGGATTATCTGCTTCAAAAAAAGCGAGTAATTGAGAAACGTTGGTTTTACCTATTATAATAGCTCCTTCATCTATGAGGCGTTGAACATAGGGGTCATTTTGCTTGGGGTAATCATCTTTTCGACTTTGCATTCCAAAGGTAGAAGGAGTTCCTATGAGGTCTAAACATTCTTTAATTGTGATGGGGACTCCATGTAATCTTCCTTTTGATTTTCCTTGGGATAGCATTTTATCAGCATCTTTGGCTTCTTGTATCGCCTCCTCAAATCGCTCTACGACAAGAGCATTGATGATTGGATTAATTTTTTTTATTTTTTCTATAAAAACTTTTACTACTTGGACGCTACTGTATTCTCCAAGTTGTATTTTTTCTATTAAGTTAGTTAATGATAAATTGAGGATTTGTTCTTTCAAAATATTATTATTAATAACATCTAATAAAAAAGCAAATAATAAAGAATTGTCTTTATTATTTGCTTTTGTTTAAGAGCATGTTTAAATTTTAATCTTTATGAAAATCAATATATTAAGATAAAACCTCAATCTATTGATTCTCATTGTGATAAATTTTTAAAAATGCTCTAAATTCTTATGATAGTGAATTAAAGAATATTAATCTTCATACATAGCATTAATATCTGCTTTGTATTTATCATTGATTACCCTACGTTTTAGTTTCATTGTTGGCGTTAATTCACCACTACTTACATCCCATGGCTCACTTAATAAAGTGAATTTCTTGATTTGTTCAATATGACTAAAGTTAGGATTGAAATGATTAATAATCTCTTGGAATTTATCCTTTACTTTCGGATTTTCCAAAGTAGATTTTGAAATACTGAATAAAGTATCATTTAATTCATAAGGAGTAATATTGCATTCTACTCCGTTGTTTTCGCACCAATCCAGTAATGCTTCTGCAGCAGGAACAATTAATGCCGAAACGAATTTCTTTTTTTCTCCTACTACCATCATTTGTTCAATCAAGAAATCTTCCTTGAATTTACCTTCAATTGGAGCGGGAGCGACATATTTACCACCAGAAGTTTTTAATAATTCCTTTTTACGGTCCGTGATTTTTAAAAATTCTTTTCCATTTGGTCCTTTAATCAGTTTACCTACATCACCAGTGTGAAACCAACCTTCAGTATCAATAACTTCAGCAGTTTTATCTGGTTTATTATAATAACCTTGCATAATATTCGGGCCTTTGGCTAAGATTTCGCCTTCTCCTTCCTTATAATCTCCATCAGAAGCATCAATTTTTAAGGTCACACCTTCAATGGCCATTCCTACAGTTCCAAGCATGGCTTCTGTTTCATTATAACGATTTCCTGTTAGAGCTGGGGAAGTTTCTGTAAGCCCATAAGCTTCTCTTACAGGTATTCCTGCTGAAGAAAACACTTTTATCATTTTAACAGGACAAGCAGCAGCACCCGTTAATATTCCTTTGATATTACCACCAAGTGCCTCTCTCCATTTTGAGAAGATTAATTTGTCTGCAATAATTCTTTTTAATTTAGGAAGGCCGCTATATTTTTTACCAAATTCATAATCATCTGTAAGGCTTAATGCCCAGAAGAATAATTTTCTTTTGAAGCCTTCTAAGTCTAAACCTTTATTATAAATTTTTTCATATACTTTTTCTAATAATCGAGGTACAGTTGTAAAGAAGTGAGGTTTAAAAGACTTAATATCTCCTTCATCTCCTCCTAGGTTTTTAACTCCTGTAAATCCGATGGAAACGCCACTTGCAACATAGGCACTAGATACCATACATTCAAAAATATGGCAAAGAGGTAAGAAACTCAAGGCTCTGTCTCCTGCTTTTGTCGGTAATAATGGAAGTGCGGCTTTTATATTAGAAACAATATTTCTATGAGAAAGCATAACCCCTTTAGGTAATCCTGTAGTACCTGATGTATATATTAATATTGCTAAATCATCTTCTTGAACAGAGTCAGAGATTTTTTCTACTTCATCTAAATTACCACCTTCAAATACATCTTCCCAGTACTTATATCCATCTTGTTTTTCAAAAGTAAAAATGTCTTTAAATGTAGGAACTTTAGGAGCAGTTACTTTTACTTTGTCTGCCAAGTCACCTGGTCCAACAAAAGCATATTGAACACCTGCATCATTAAAAATATATTCATAATCACTAGGAGCAATAGTTGGATAAACAGGAACGGTTACTACTCCAATTTGGTGAGCACCCATTTCTACTATTTTCCATTCGGGGCGATTATTATAAGAAATTAATGATATTTTATCTCCTCTTTTTAAGCCTAATTTCAATAAACCTAGACTTACATTATTCGCCAAATCAATCACTTCTTGAGAGGAATAATACACCCATTTTCCATTTACTCTATGTCCGATACTATTTTTTAACGGTGATGTTTTGTTTTGGTAAGGCATTACCTCAAATAATCTCGTAAAACTCATTTTTTATTTACTCATTTAATTTTTAACTAATAATAATCCATAATATTAAGGAAAATTTATTACTCTACAAATGATTTTATATTAATAAAAACATTAATAGTATAATTTCTTCTTATTTCGTACCTATAATTCTAGTAGGTGGTAACATTTCATTCCTGATAGCTAATTGTCTAAGTGTGTTTTCTGCTACTTTTTTAAAAGCATTTTGGACGGTATCGTCTTGATTGATTACAGCAGGTTTTCCAGTGTCACCAGCTTCTCTAATTCCTTGTACTAAGGGGATTTGCCCTAGAAGCATTGATTGGCTTAATTTTGCTATTTTTTTGCCGCCTCCTTCTCCAAAGAGGTAGTATTTATTATTCGGAAGTTCTTTAGGTGTAAACCAAGACATATTTTCAACGACTCCCAATATCGGAACATTGACTGTTGGGAGTAAAAACATATTCATAGCTTTTACGGCATCTACTACGGCTACTTCTTGAGGTGTAGTAACGATTATGGCACCTGTTACAGGTGCTGTTTGTACTAAAGTAAGTTGAATATCTCCCGTACCTGGTGGCAAGTCGATAACCATATAGTCTAGAGGAGGCCAAGCACATTCTTGAATAAATTGTCTGATAACGCCACTTAATCTTGGTCCTCTCAAAACGACTGCTTGTTCGGGTTCAATAATAAAACCAATAGACATCAAAGCAATACCGTGAGTATGAATAGGAACGATTCTTGGTTTGCCATTTATATTCTGAACCTTAGGTCGTTGTCCTTGTAATCCAAACATAGTTGGAATAGAGGGGCCATATAAATCAGCGTCAATCAGTCCTACTCTAGCACCCATTTGTTGTAAGGCTAATGCTAAGTTTACAGCAACTGTTGATTTTCCTACGCCACCTTTTCCTGAAGCGACAGCGATGATGTTTTTTACTTGAGGTAGTGAACGAGGAGCTTCTTGTATTTGAGGGTTTTGAGTAATGAAATGTACATTGATATTAGCATTGGGGAATTCATTAGATATCATTTCAGAAATTGAGGCGTGCAATTCAAATTTAGCAGGATATTTGGCATTGGGCAATTGAATGTCAATTTGAATATTTTGTTCCTCAACTTTGACGTTTTTTAGCATGAGATTAGTTACAATATCTTTGCCTGAAACATTATCTATAACTTTGCTTAAAAGTTGAATAAGCTTTTTTTCTTCTATCATTTTAATGAATTTGCTGCAAAAATACGAGTTATTATATTATTATTTTAATATTTTAAATTAAAAAAATAATAAAGAATTTTCTTTATTATT
>JAHDBK010000534.1 GCA_020630455.1 Saprospiraceae bacterium | reverse complement strand
TTTATTATTCAATACTTTGTAATCTAGATTAAAGACTAAGTACACTGTAACATAAGTTTATTGAGTTTTTGAAATAAGAATTTTGTTTTGAATCAATGAACGCCCACAGCCTAATAGCCCTAGCTATTAAGGCGAGGACGTGAAGCAGAGTCAGAACAAAAGGCTCTTTCAAGATACAATTTTATTTATGTTACAGTGTACTAAGAGCATGTTTAAATTTTTCACAAAAGTAACAATAAAGATAAATTTTAATGATTCTCTTATTACATTTGCTAAGATTTTAATATAAGATTATGAATAAATCAGCATTTTTTAAACAATTTATTACTATAAATCTCATAGTAGGTGTTTTAATAGTATGTAGTTATTTCATCCCTTATTTACATCCATTTTTTTTCTTTACTGTAGCATTATATGCATTTTTTGTTATCTTTGTGTACGCAGCTTATCATTTAGGTTATAAAAATGCTATAGATAAAGATAAGAATGCATTCACCCGATTGGTTCTGATGTTTATATTTTTCAAAATGATGATTTGTATCATGGGAATCGTTGTTTATGTAAAATTATTTGAACCAGCCTCTAAAGGGTTTTTAATTCCTTTTTTATTTTTATATGTAATTTATAGTTATTTCGAATTCAATATTTTTACAAAATTATCTCATTTAAAAGAAAAAGAATAATCTTCATATATGGATCCTAATACATTTAAAGCAATAATAAACAACCACTTCGAAATTGAACTCAAGTCTGATGATTTAAAAGATTTGGATATTATTTCTAATAGTAATAATCAATATCATATTATTGATAATGATGAAAGCATCCAAGCCAAAGTCTTAGAGATGGACATGGATAAAAAGACCTTCACTATAGAAATTAATGGAAATGAATATCAAGTAAGGCTACAAGATCATTTCGATATTCTAATTCAAAAAATGGGACTCAATGCTGCTTCATCACAAAAAATGAATGAAGTTAAAGCTCCTATGCCTGGTTTAGTTTTAGACATCTTAGTTGAAAATGGTCAAACGGTACAAAAAGGCGATGCTTTATTTATTTTGGAAGCAATGAAAATGGAAAACCTTATCAAAGCTACAGGGGAAGGTACCGTAAAAAGCATTGAAGCCAATAAAGGACAAGCCGTTGATAAAGGACAAATCATCATAGAAATGGAGTAATACAAAGATATATTCAAAAAATGATAAATCTATGGTCTAGTCCTCGCAATATTTCCACTGCTCTGATGTATTCCTTTGCACAAAGGAAGGACTGTATCATTTTTGACGAACCTTTATATGCTCATTATTTAAGGGTATCTAATATTCAACATCCAGGTAGAGAACTCATTTTACAAAGTCAAAATCAAAAGGCTCATGAAGTTATTCTTGAAATTTTAGAGGCTGAAAAAAATCAACAAAAATGGGCATTGTGTAAGCAAATGACTCATCATTTAGTTGATTTGGATTGGAACTTTTTACTAGATTCAAAAAATGTAATGCTCATTAGAAATCCAAGAGAAATTATAGCTTCTTACTCTAAGGTCATCCCCTATCCTACTATGCAAGACATCGGAATTAAGAAACAAATGGATGTTTATCATTATTTGAAAAATAATAATAAAAAAATCATCATTATAGACACCAATCAACTGCTTAAAAATCCATCTAAAATGCTAGAAACTTTGTGCAATGAATTAGAAATTCCCTTTGACGAAAACATGTTAAAATGGAAAGCAGGTTCCATTAAAGAAGATGGTATTTGGGCAAAATATTGGTATCATAATGTACATCAATCAACTGGTTTTGCTCCTTACAAAGCCAAATCAATACAACTCAATGCACTCAATAAAAAATTAGCCGAAGAAGCCATGCCTTTTTATAATGAATTATTTGAATTGAGTCTCTTAAATGCCTTATAAAGCTACTTACTTTAATGATTGAACGATACTAGAACCTCTTACATTTCCCCAGTTTCTTTTCTCCTTTATTTCATATCCTAAATTTATAAATTTATTTTGATATTTATCGTAATAATACTTCCCTGTTTGTCTCTTATCATCAGTTGTTTTCAATCCAAAAAAGATTTGATTATCTTCTAAGTCACATAAATGAACATTATTTATAGCATTATAACAATAATCAACAGGCATCAAAAGACCTTCACTCAATATCTTTGCTGCATATTGTTTAGCTTCATCAGATTCATTAATTTCTTCTACTCCTTGAAACCAACCTTTAAGCAATTTTTTTAACTGTCTTTTATTTTTCTTAATGAATTTTTCCTTGGCTACAAGAGCATCAGATATTAAATATTTATAATGTTCATCATTAGTATCAGCAATAATTTGTGAATTTTCAACATTTTCTATACATGTCTTATCGTCAGGTGACCAGACAATTGCTGCATCTACTTCCCTTGATGTAAAAGCTTGAGAAGCTTCTATGGCGCTGGCTACTTTTACCTCTTGAGGTTCATATTTAAACTTATCTTTATTATTCTCTATAAATTCTAAATAAAATGTATGTCCTGGAGATAATTCTCCAAAACAGATTCGAGGGTTCTCCTTTTCAAAAAAATATTCATTAGCTACAATGATATCACCTCCTCTTGAATAGGAAGAAAGCATAACTAATTGAGCATCTTTTAAATAATTAGATTCATAAGAGAATTCGGTTGTGGTTACCCACATCAAATCTACTTCATTATTTTCAAATGCTTCTCTTGCAGATATATAATCATCTAATACAATGAAATTGACTTTCAAACCATATTGCTTATAAAATCTAGATTTTTTTGAGTGTTCAAAACCATTATTGAAATACTGCCCTCCTGCATATCCTCCCCAAGTTATTACAGCGATATTAATCGTTTTATTTTTCTTTATGGTAAAAGAATATAAAAGGAAAATAAATATCAATAAACTTAAGGTAAAAAAAGTTGACTTTTTCATGGTAATTATTTTATAATACGTTTACAAAGATAAAGAATTTGCTTTATTAATTAATTAATTTATATAATTTCAAAACTTCTTTTAATGAAATTATTAAAACATAAAGATAT
>JAHDBK010000533.1 GCA_020630455.1 Saprospiraceae bacterium | reverse complement strand
ATATCATTAAAAAGACAATTTAGCTATAATCAATTTTTCGTAATAACGTCTATTACTCACAATTCATCTCTTGTCGGGATACTATATCATTATTAGGAAAACAATTGCCAGAGGCGATAGTGCTTGGCATATAGCGTTCCATATTGTCATCGTATAAAGCGTTTTCAACAAAGTCGGTCAAAGCATCAATTTCAGTATTGCTTAGGTTAAGAGGAACGAATTGTTCTGATAATTGGGAAATGGGTACAATTGCATTTTCGTGTATCGCTTGGTTTTTATATTCTATTACTTCTCTAATACTTTCGAATGAGCCTCCATGCCCTAAAAAAGGAACTGTTTTAAGGCTATATAATTGTGGAGTTTTGAACTTATAATCATCGGCAGGATTTTGAGTAAAACCACCTCTCCCCTTTCTCACTTCATCAAAATTAGCAAAATCACCCAACACATCAGCTCCTTCTAAATCATTCATTCCAACAGCATGAAAATCATTAGCATTAAAAGAAGGACTATTATGACAATTAATACAGCCTGCTTTTCCAAAAAACAAGACGGCTCCTTGTTTTTGTTGATTAGAAATAGCCCTTTCATCACCTTTAAGCCATTGTTGAAATGGAGCTCTATTGGTTAGAATCGTTCTTTCATAAGCAGCAATGGCCAATCCAGCGGTAATACGATTATAGCGTTCGTCTTCTGGTACATCAGGAAATGCCATATCGAATAAATCTTTGTAATAATTTGACCTTACAAATTCTTCTGTAACAAGCATTCTGTGGAATTTCAGACCACCTATTGCTTGGGTTTCTGGACCAGTAAAGCCCAAGTAATTCGTTTCTTTAAATTCATCTCCGTCCCATTGGGCTTCTGTACCTATATTTGAGCCTAAAGCCCCTAACTTACCATCCCAAGCAGCTGTTATTACAAAGGCTACATTCATATTATTCGGAACTCGAATAGGACAAATGTCTATTTCATCTACTTCATAATTAGGATGAATATAACGCCCTTCTCCATGTACTCCAATACCCATTCCTCCTTCTGCAATTCCTTGTTTAATTCCTGCTTCGAAGCCACTTCCTGGTACATGACAACTTGCACATGAATAGGTTTCCATACCATCTTCTAATAAAGGATTAACTGCCAAGCCTGTTTCAAAGAAAAGTTTGCTTCCTAAGGCTACTTTTGCTGAAGTAATGGGATTATTAGGGTCTTGTGGTATAGCATCAAAGTCTTGACTTTCTGGTAAAGTATAAAAATCAAGTCCTCCGTTTTGAGCTATAATTTGTCTTAATTCTACTTCCAAAGACTCACTAGAGGGGCTTAAATCCTCTCTACAAGAATTTAGAAAAATCATCAATAGTACTGATGAAAAAAAGAAAAGTATTATTCTATTTTTCATAATGTTAAAAAATGAGTTAAAGCACTTTAAATTGAGTTAGAATTTAAAGTTAAAATATTAAGTGCTATTTCAATAATTATCAGGGGAAAACATTACAATTATACAGCTTTTATTGTAATTAATAAAATAAATTCAATAGAATTAACATACTTATTTTATATATTTTAAAATGATATATATAAAATAAATCAATTCAGGGATATTGCTGGAAGCCCAGGTTTAGAAATTTGGTTGAACATTAAGGCTTGCACTTCATAAGTCATATATGAGGTAAGAGGTAATTTATCGATACATTGAATTAATTCTTCTTCATTTTGAGTAGTAAATACTGCCCAAAGGGTTTTTCTGTCCATAGATAAAGTATAAGACATCAGTTTACCATCTTCAAATAATTGGTTAACTTTCATTCTTTGCAAAGGAATTAGGCTTAAAAATTTCAAGTCCAATTCATCAGGCAAAGTAAAAATGACCATATAATCGCTATACTCTTCCATATACTAAGTAATATAACGTTTTTTTCAAAATTATGTTGGATTTTTCAACAAGTATATTCAATGCGATATTATAAAAAACAAAAAGATAAAAAATATTCTTTATCTTTTTGTTCTGCAAGTCTATTTTCTAAGATTTTTTACTAAAAATTCTTTTGATAGGTTTTCTTAATAAAAAACCTAAAGAAATAACAAATAACCAAAAAGGCCAAGCACTTGTCATACCAATTGCAAAATTCTGTACTCCTTTCCAACCATTGCCTAAAGCAGCACCCATCCTTTGAGTAAAAGAAGGTCCGTGATACTCTGCACTTTCATATTTATACGGCAATCTTTGAGTGATGTCTAAAGTAATGGTGCTATAGCTTACTCTATCAGACAAATACCTTAACTCTGCTTCCTTAGCTTCTATTTCTTCGGTTAGATAGCGTATTTTTTCTTCTATCGCTAGCATATCTTCAACATTTTTTGCATTAGACATGAAACTCTCATATTTTTTACGAATGGTTTTTTTAGTTTCCAACCTCGTTTTAATATCTACATATTGGCGAGTTACATCTTGGGCATTCACTCTTTTATAATCTATTTTATTAGCCACTCCACTCAATTGGTTCATGAACTCATCAAAATATTCAGATGGCAATCTCAACACTAATGTATTCTGAATATAATAGTCTGACTTTCTTTCATTTTCATCAGCTACATAAGCGTTGTATTTAGGTATTAATGTTTCGATATCTGCCCTTGATTTTGCATAATCATCTACTTGTATTCCCATTTGAGCTTCCTTGATGATTTTAGCTTTAGAATTAGGATTGTTGGCAGGTTTCTTTTTGGTAGCTTGTTGTTCTTCTGTTTGATTTCTATCATTATATGCTAGTACTTGACTTGAGTTTCCATTTTGCTCTAATGCAGTAATATTATAAGAAAAACTTGTTCCTGTTAAACCAGAGGCATCACTTTCTTCTTCTACTGATTGGTCCCAACCATAGGTATAGGAATCAGCACCTCCTTCAGCCGTGTTTTCTATTTTAAAATCTGCACTAGGACTACTGTTAGAACAAGAGGCAATAATAAGACTAATGATTAGGCAACTCACAATTCGTAATGTTTTCATAAGATTGATTTTTAATAATTAAATAATTTGATAGACAATTAGACCAAAGATATTATCTATTGTCTTATAACTA
>JAHDBK010000532.1 GCA_020630455.1 Saprospiraceae bacterium | reverse complement strand
CATATTTTGCATTTATAAGATTCCATTTTTTTGTTTTTTCTGCTTGTGTCGAACGTAGGTGTATGCGGCGTTGGCAGCTTTTGCTGCCAATGAACGACATACACATTGTTCTACCTCGTTTTAATATTTATCTCCTTCAATTAGCATCATTTTATTCTTTAACTCATTACAAATTTCTTTTAATCTTTTATCGAAGAAAATGCTATAATCATCTTCCCATATTCCAAATTCTTTAATATTCGATATGAGATGGGTTTTCATTGTACTTTGTAAAACTTGATTCTCTGATTCAAATTTCTTCATGTAAATCGAAGGAGCCTTAGCTCTTATTTCTCGTTTGTTTAGAAAATCATCTACAATAGTAATGTTGCATATATGATTTATCAAGAAGTCTTTATCTTCTTCATTTGATAATTTCTTTTTTAAAAATGCTTTTGGAAAAAAATGATGGTAATTTTTACTGTTGGATTGCTTTAACCAAGAATTACCAATCGTCACAGTTGAATTATCATTAAATGATTTTGGTTCTTGATAAGCTAATATACATAAGAGTGCTTTTATAAAACTATTCGATGCTTTGAAATATCCTTTACGCTTAATATTCGCAGGTGTTATATCAATTCTTTCTTCATATTTTGGTTTTTTGCTATCAAGAATTTTATCGATTTTTTTTATGTCTTGAGCTAATTTACTCTCTAATCCTTGTGAAAACCTTCCTGATAACGCTACTCGCCAGAAATAATCTAATAACATATCTTTTTTATCCCCCGTTGGTTTATCTTTGTTATAGTAGAAAAAATAGGCAAAAGGAGCAAGTAAAGCATTATAAGGCAAGAGTTGTGAAACAGGAATTCTATAAGTCAACTTGAAATATTCTGCTGCTTTTTCTATCGAATCAACAATTTCATTCCAATTTTTAATTATATCGTGCTTATTTAGTTTTAAAATGGTTTTCTTATTACACTCTTTCTTAAGAATTAAAGATACGGTCTGTAAAACTGTTGAACTAGGGATAGTTTCGTAATTGATAATTCCTAGATTTTCTTGTAATTCTTTATATTTCTCTGACAAATCAAAAATCTCATTTTCATAAGTCTTGGCAACCATTATCTCGAATACCGTTAGTGTTTTTCCTCCTTCGTTAATTCTAGTAAATATTTCGGTCGCAATATCAATTGGGGCTTCGTTTATTTTAATTATTGAAAATTGATAGGACTGAATTCGATTTTTATATTCCTGTAATTTTACATGATATTTTTCAGGATAAGATGCCAATAATTGAAACCCTCCTTGTAGTAAATCATTTAATTTGATAAAATCATTTTCTCTACCATTTTCAATATTGATTTTCACAATATCATCATCACTATCATCTTCAATTGACAAATCTATATAAATATCGGAATAATTAATTTCCTTCTTATCCCTTTTGAGTATTAACCCTTTTAATCCAGCAAATAAACTAGTGATACGTTGTTGTCCATCTAATACATAACTTACAAATTCACCTTCTATTGGAGCTGGTAGGTCAAAATCACCTATATTCCTTATGCTTCTCAATGTCTCATTCGTCCTCCAAAAAATAAAGGTTCCTATTGGAAAGCCTTTTAAAATACTATCAATTAACTTTGATGACTTTGCTTTATTCCACACAAAATCTCTTTGGAATTGTGGTATTTTTATTTGCCCCTTATCAATTTCGCTTATCAGGACTGAAAATGGAGACGATGTTGGCTCAGGTAATCTTAATTTCATTTATTTTTTTATTTTCTTTAATGAGGTAGAACGGAGCGGCGGCTTGCCGCCGCCACAAGGAATCGCAGTGGTGGTCGGTAAGCCGCAGTTCTGTTTTGGGGCTTCGTTACCCCAAATGCGAGCCGCCGCTCCGTTCAGTTCAAGGGCGAAGCCCTTGAACTGAACGGTAGGTGTAACTGCCTGTAGTGGGCGTCTGCCCACTATGGACAGTTACACATTGTTCTCATCAGTTTTCTTCTTTTTTAAAAAATTAATTATTTCCGTATAATTCCCTTTCAACTTTTCATTTTGGTTACTCTCTATTTGTATTTTAATTCTTGCATAGTCAAATAATTTATTTAAATCAAAGTATTTGATTAAACAAACAAGTCTGTGAAGCATGTAGCATAAAATCAAAATTCCCAAAAGAGTTAAAATTAAAAAGAGAATTGATTTTGAATTTCCTATTTCATTCCACTTTTTTGAGATATAAACTAAAAATGGAATTATTGAGATTATCAATACCAACATTGAAGACCTTAAAAATCTTCTTGCTCCGCTTGTTACATCATCCATATTTCCGATTTCAGGATAAGTTAGATTTAAAATTGTTCCCAGTTCAAAATATCTATCTAAAAAACCATTACCCTTCATATCAAAGTATTCCATAAATTTAGACTGATTATAAGCTCGCTTTGTCCCTGTTGTGAATATTGAATAAAATTTACTTTGACTGTAAGTTATTTTTTCAATTGTTTTATAAACGGCTTGCCCAAAGAGAAACCAGCTTAGTCCATTTAAAACTAAACCTATAGGTGTCGCCAAAAGAAACAAGCACAAACAAATTAGTATTTCTACCTTGTCTGAAAATCCAACCCTTTCCGCTTCCGAGAAAATAGCGTAATAGAATAAAATGAACACAATTACTAAAAGAAGTCCGCTTGCACTATCAGATAAAAATCTTCGATATGGAAGATTGATTCCTTTTTCGGAGACAGATATATTAGTTTCTTTTGACATTTTTTGGTTTTTATGATGTTGTTTGTTTTTTAATTGATGAGAACGGAGCGGCGGCTTGCCGCCGCCACAAGGAATCGCAGTGGTGGTCGGTAAGCCGCAGTTCTGTTTTGGGGCTTCGTTACCCCAAATGCGAGCCGCCGCTCCGTTCAGTTCAAGGGCGAAGCCCTTGAACTGAACGTCCCCGTGTATGCGGCGTTGCCAGCTTTTGCTGGCAATGAACGCCATACACATTGTTAGCTTCCGTCTTCTTTTTTAATCATTTTTTTTGACTTCGACTTTAATGTGTTTGCCAATTTCGTCCATTTCTTTACGTCTTAATTCAACTTCTT
>JAHDBK010000531.1 GCA_020630455.1 Saprospiraceae bacterium | reverse complement strand
GTAAAATCAAAAGGCACAGATTAAATGAGGAAGTTATTTTTTGGATGTTACTAAGGCTCGAGTTTAAAGCATTTTTTTTAAATTTTTACTCTATATATAATAAATATATAGATTATCTAATGAGTAAAAAGAAACTAGAAGGAAATCTTTATGATAGGGTTTTCAAAGAAAATGCAGAAGCGATATTCATGCCCTTGATACAAAAGGAATTGGATTTAAAAATAAAAGAATACAAAGCACTCCCAACTAAATTCAGTAAAACATTAGAAAGAGAGATGGATTTTGTTTTTGAAATCCTTACTGAATCTCAAGAAAAAGAAATCCTCCATATTGAATTTCAAGCAATAAATGATAAAAAAATGAAATTCAGAATAGGAGAATATCATGCATTACTGTGGAGTAAATACAAGATGCCTATTCATCATATTGTTGTTTATTTAGGAAAGAGTAAAACCCAAATGGATAACAATCTATCAGATAAAGAAATCTATAAAGGCTTTACGCTTATCAATCTAAATCAATTAAATTCTAAAGAATTTTTAGAATCTCAAATCCCCGAAGTAGTTATATTAGCAATATTGACACATACAGAAAAAGGAAAATTAAAGGCTATACTTCGCTTAATAATTCAACAACTCAAAATTTTAGAATTTAAATATGGAGTGGAGTTCAATAAATATTTAAATCAGTTGACTATTTTATCAAGAATGCGTAAATTTGAAGAAGAAACTAAAGAAATTATTGAAGATATGATTATACAATATGATATAGAACAAGATTATTTTTACAAACAAGGCATGGAAAAAGGCATGGAAAAAGGTGTTTTTTTAAATCAATTAAAAGTAGTTGAAAAATCTTATGAGAACCAAATCCCAGTTTCGCTTGCTGCTAATCTTTCTGGATTATCGATTGAAAAGGTAAAAGAAATTTATGATAATTTAGATGCTAAAAATAAGAAATAATTTGTTTTTTATATAATTGATAAAGAAATCTCTTTATTAATTTAATATTTAACTTGGTTAAGAAATTTTATATTAATTTTTTATTAATATAAATATTAAAATAATTCATAACTTGCTTTTTTATATTATTTAAATCCAAGTTATGAAAAAGTGCTTTATACTAATTTTTTTTGTATTCATACAAATATCTCTCTTAAATGCCCAATTAACAAGATATCCTTATATACAATCAACCACTACTAATTCTACTATTGTAGCTTTTAAAACGGGTAATAGTACTATTGGGACGGTCAACTATGGAACAGATACTAATAATTTAAATCTAACCGTTACTGAATCTACAGCAGCCAATCTTCATGGTTTATTACTAGAAAATTTGACTCCTGATACTAAATATTACTACGAAATCATGGTGGACGGGAATATTCTAGCTTCTGAATATTTTTATACTGCATCAGAAGACGACGACCCTAGTTTTTCTTTTATTCATTATGGTGATTGTGGTTATAATAATGCTATGCAAAATCAAATCGGTGATTTGATGGAGGCAGATAATGCTGAATTTGCCGTTGTTTGTGGTGATATAGACCAAGGAGGAGTGCCTCATGTTTCTAATGGTGATGGTGGAGATAATTATGATGAAATTTATTTCGATGTATATAATGATGGTACAGATTCTAAAATGCTTTCAAGAGAATGTCATTATACCGCAATTGGCAATCATGATGTTTATCACGATAATGGTGCTACTTATGATAATGAATTTTTCTTACCTCATAATAATCCAGAAAATTCAGAAAGATATTACTCTTTTGAATGGGGAAATGCTAAGTTTATCGCATTAGATGTAATTACTCCTTTTGATCCAACTACTTTTCCAATTAATCAAGCAGATGTTGAAGATAGATGGTGGACCGATTTTAGACAAGGAAGCCCTCAGTATAATTTTCTTGAAAGTGAATTACAATGCAATGATAAACAGTGGGTTTTTGTGTATTTTCATGAAGGTCCTTGGACTAATTATTGGGGAGCAGATTATAATATTCCTAATTGGTCTGGTGGAGATTATTATCAGTATGGTGGTAATGTTATGGTAAGAAATCACTTAGTCCCATTATTTGAACAATATGATGTCGATTTTGTCTTGGTTGGACATTCTCATTTATATGAAAAGGCAGAAAAAAATGGAGTGTATTATATTACTTCTGGTTCTGCAGGTGATGGAGACGTGAGTGGTAATACTGAATACAATGACCATCCTGAAATAGTTACTGCAATTATTGATAATGTATATGTTAAATTTTATGTTGTAGGAGACGATATCAATATGGATGTTATTAATAAAGACAATAATATAGTAGATACTCAAGCTAAAACTAAATCATTTACCGCTTTTTCTGCTACTCCTTCAATAACCAATACTTCTTGTGATGCCGCTTCAGATGGTTCAGCTACTTTAACCATCGATGGGCCTAAACCACCTTATACAGTAGAATGGTATGATGGAACAACAGGGACTACCTTGTCAGGTGTTCCTTCTGGTAATTATTTTGCAATTGTGAGAAATACTTATGGATGTGAAAAAGTGGTCAATGTTACAATAGGAAATGATAACGCTTTGCCTTCATCTGATTTTTCGTATTCTAATACTAATAATGAATATTCATTTACAGCTTCTAACACAATGGCAAATACTTATGAATGGAATTTTGGAGAAGGTGGAACATCCAATGATATGAATCCAAATTATACTTATACTCAAAATGGAACATTTACCGTTACTTTGACGGTAACTAATGTTTGTGGTACAAGTACGACTACTGAGGAAATTAATGTTACAGGAGCTCCTTCTGCTATTCAAACACTGAACGATATTGGAGCAAGTATCAATATTCACCCTAATCCTTTTAATGATTTTACACAAGTTGAAGTTAATAAATTGAGCGGTAAAATCAATATTAATATTTATGATATGCATGGTAGATTAGCCAAATCATTCAAAACAAAAGACAAAACTTTTACCTTGAATAGAAAAGGATTAAGTCAAGGAAAATATGTTATAGAGATTAAAGATAAAAAAGGAAATAGAGTCGCAAAAGAAATGATTGTATTGTAATTCTTA
>JAHDBK010000530.1 GCA_020630455.1 Saprospiraceae bacterium | reverse complement strand
TACCGACCACCACTGCGATTCCTTGTGGCGGCGGCAAGCCGCCGCTCCGTTGGGCTTCATTAAAAAAGAAAAACAAGAAATGAAAAGCGGAGAAAAGTTGAATGTTCATTCGCAAAAAGTATATGATATTTTGAAGAAAGATTTTTCCAAAATACTCAAATATGCTTCTAAATCTCCGAGTGATGAAGGTGACTTTTTCCTGAAAATTGAATTTGAATCGCCTAATGTAAATGAAGAATTCGGAATTTATTTTGACACAGAGGACAATATGCTAACTGTAGGTTTCAGTTGCTATCATTACCATACATATTTCTTTGCTGAAACTGTTTACGAAGAAGAAGTATTGTCAGCGACAGAAGTGATTCAGTCAATAATGGATAATGAATTATTCGCAGCAAAAATTTACAAAAAAGGAAGATATACGAGTTCAATTCTGTTAGAAAAGGAAGTGATAACCAATAACGAACTTAAAAATCATCGTTGGTTAAAACAAGATTGTGATAAGGTAGAGATAATTTCTTGGAACGGAGATTTTGACCAAGAAATCGTTTTAACAGGTGGCGGATTGAAAGATAATTTGATGAAAATAATAAGAACTTGGTTTGGTCGTAATTAGTAATCTTATTACTGACTCTACCAGAAATATAAAAAGAAGAAAGAAAACGAAAGCCCAACAATGCATCAGCGGTCAGTGCCGGCAAAAGCCGTCACCGCCGCCGATGCGAGGCCGTTCAGTTCAAGGGCTTCGCCCTTGAACTGAACGGAGCGGCGGCTCGCATTTGGGGTAACGAAGCCCCAAAACAGAACTGCGGCTTACCGACCACCACTGCGATTCCTTGTGGCGGCGGCAAGCCGCCGCTCCGTTCTGCTCAATGAAAAAACAATTTATTAATCAGATAAAATAATAACAAAATCATGAAAAAAGTAATTTTAACATTAGTTAGTCTAATTTTTTTTAATGCCATTTATGCCCAGAAAGTGAAATTTAAAAAAGACAAAATAGAAGTCGATAAAAAAGAACTATTTGAATTTTTAAAAACAAAAGATGGAAGTATAATGACAGATGCACTACCTAATTTTGCATTGAGAGATATGAAAGGGAATGATTTATTGATATTCACGGATACTACAATTTATTATTCTCAACTACCAAATGAAGAAGAAAAAAGGAAAGCATACAAAACGCTTCTTTGTACAAATCCTTCGACGAATAAATCTACAATGATTCCACGTCCTAAAGCTTTTAATTTTAGAAAATATATTGTGAGAAATTTGGAAGAACTAGGCTTTTTTAAAACGAATGAGTTTACAACAGATACCTATGAATCTTTAATTTCGAAGCAAGACTTGAGTATAATAACAAAGTGGAATGAGCATATTGATAGTACCAATACGAATAGGCTGAAAAATTATGATTTAACAAAGAATAAATTTGGAGAATTAGAATCAAGGAAACCAGGGAGAATTTCAGTAGTTAGTGGGAAAATAAAAGATGGAGATAAGGAGGTAGGAGAATTTAAAGTAAAAACTAAAGGAAGTTACGCTCATATCTACGAAATAATCAATAAGGAGGGATATACAATTGGGTCAGTATCTCTTGAACAAAAAAATAATAAAGGGAATGTAAAACCATTTGTAACGGATGAACCTAGATGGTTTTATTATAAAAAAGATAAAGAAGGGAATGATTTAAAGCCAGATGCAAAATTATACAATATGGCAAAATACTTAATAGAACAAGGATATTTATAAAACACTGAGCAGAACAATATGTATAGCGGTCATTGCGAGCAAAAGCTCGCAACGACGCATACATTAACCGTTCAGTTCAAGGGCTTCGCCCTTGAACTGAACGGAGCGGCGGCTCGCATTTGGGGTAACGAAGCCCCAAAACAGAACTGCGGCTTACCGACCACCACTGCGATTCCTTGTGGCGGCGGCAAGCCGCCGCTCCGTTGTCGGTAATTAAGAAAAAAACAAATGATAGAAAAGCCAGAAGAACTTACTAAAATAGTTTATACGGTTAGCGAATTATTAAAAGCTGATAAAGAAAATGAATTGTTTGAAATTCTAAGCAATTCAGAAGTCAATGTTGAAGAAACAGGATATGATAATTGGAATGGAGGAACATACTTTTTTACAATTTATCTAAATGCTGATGTTGAATCATTTGTAAAAATTAGAGACAGAATTGAAAAGATAGAAGCAGACTTATTATCTCGATTTGAAATTGCTACAAAAGGTTTTGAAAGTGAGGTTGTTTCAAATATTAGAATTGTCCCAAAGGCTCAACCCAAAATAGATTGGAGTAGAATTTCAGGATTATCAACCAAAGAAAATCTAATCAAAGATGTTGAATATCTTAAAAATGTAATGACTTCGGTTTCAACGGGAGGTCAAAGAATTCAAGAAGTAGATGAAGAATATCAGCAAAAATTCAATTTGGTTAACAAGTGCTTGCAGCGTTTGAATTTACAGAATCCAAATCCATTTAAAGGCTTATGGGATTGGTATGGCAAATGGAGTTCTGAATTTTCAACATATCGAGAAAGAAGGGCATTTATTAGAGAAATGTACAATAGCCTTATCCAAACACTTGAAGAAAACGAAGAACCTGAAATGATAAGTATTACCATTGACTTAACAGATTGGGAACGAATAGAACGGTCAATTCAAGAAATCAAAACAAGACAATCTGATGCAAAGAAAGAAGAGCAATTTCAAGTTGTTGGACTACTTTGTAGAGAAACAATAATTACATTAGCACAGGCAGTATTTAATGCTGAAAAGCACCCAATTTTAGATAATGTGAAAGTCAGTAAAACCGATGCAAAGAGAATGCTTGAAGCATATATTGCAGTTGAATTGGCAGGTTCTTCAAATAAAATACTAAGAAGTTATGCGAGGGCGACATTGGATTTAGCAAATGTTTTAACTCATAAAAGAACAGCTACTAAAAAAGATGCTGCTTTATGTTCTACCGCAACTTTATCACTAATAAATTTCATTGGAACAATTGAAGGAAGAATATGAAAAATAAAAAACTACCGACAACAAAGGCTAAAATGTTCATAGCCCCTATGCGGGGCTACGCCATTTAGCCA
>JAHDBK010000529.1 GCA_020630455.1 Saprospiraceae bacterium | reverse complement strand
GTGAAGCCAACGCTTCTGCACGAATACCACTGCTATCAGGGCTAGTTGGGTGAGGGCTGTATTTCTAAGCAGCTTCATCAATGATAAAAATTATAATCCATCATCATGTTCTCCTTTTCTATAATAAGCTAAAAAGTTAATTTTTTTTATTTTTTCATCTTCCTTTACATAATTGTAATGAATCCTTGTAGAACTAGGTCGTTGTGTTACTCTAAAGCGAAATTCTTTTTTAGCTGTAAGATATTCATCTTGCAATTGTCCATCTCTTCCTGCTTGGGCAGATGTTAGAGAAAGGCGTTTCACAATGGCATAGACTATTTCCTTTTTATGCTTTGTTCGATTTTGGATACTTTTCATAAACTTCTTGGATAGAACATAGGAATTAGGCAGAGTTTCTAAATCAATCTCCTGTTTATGTACCAACCCTATTGCCTTTCTAAAGGATTGTTCCGTAATCTTTGATTCATTCCAAAATAATTCAATGGCATCTATTTGAGGAAGCCAATCAATTGCCTTAAATATAGAGTGATAATCTAAATCATTGTCATGACATTGGTAGAAAAATTTTGTATTTTCATCTTTTTGATTAGCTCCCCAGGCTAGATAAACCTGTTCTTTTCTTTTTAGAAATAAATGCACAAATTGAAAAAAATATTTGTAAATTTCTTCTAAACTTTGGGGATATTTTATTGGTGGGTCTGTTTCGCAAAAACTTTTATCAACTACATCTACAACATTCAATTGATTGGCAGGAAAAAGTTTATAAATTAACGGAATGATTGAATTGCTCAGGCTTTTATCTTGTCTCCAAGGCGGTATTTGAGGATGTTCCCATAGCAGAAATTCCCAATCTTCACTCCAGTAAATCTGGGTGTGTTGATATTCTTCTATGGTTTCTAAAATATCTAAAAAATGCTGAAGGAAGTCATCTTTCTTTGCTTCATCTAACCACTCATTTTCATCTATAAAAAAGACAGCAGGAAATAAAACAGTATTCATAGTTGATTTCTTTTGGCTCTTCTTTTCTTCAAGCCTGCTCTTATGATTTTTTCTTGCTCATTGGCTGTTTGGTCAAAAAATCCGTCAGGCCAATTAACGATTCCTCTATCTTCATCAATTTTCACCTCTTCAACTATTGCACCTTCCTCTGATGGATTGATAAAATAAATGGCTATTTTATCTTTCAAATCAAACTGTTCATCTTCTATAATTCGACGCACTAGTCTATTCACAATGTGGTCGCTGTGTGTTTCTACTATGACATTTTTGGAGGATAGAGCTAAACTAATGAAAAAATCTGCCAGTTGCATTTGCATCTTAGGGTGTAAATGAGCTTCTGGACTTTCTGTAATAAGCGTGCTTGTAACAGGCATTCTCAAACCTTCTATAATGATGGGAAAGACTTGGCTAATTCCAAATCCGACTTCTGACAAATTGACTTTGACTTTTTCTTCGGTTGTACCACTATCCATTTCTAAATAAATAATTCCATCTTTTAGAACTGCTTCAAAATTTTTGATTCCCATATAAGAAAGCCACCATTTTACGGCTACTTTTAAAGATTTACTAATAACGTCATTATAATTATCATTACTCTTTTTTAATTGAAATTTATTGCTGTCATTATCAAAAAAATAGAACGGTATTACACTATTATTATTCAAATTTGCAAGAGCATAGGCAGCATTTTGACCATAATTTCCGATAGTATTTACTTCATTTTCATAAACATATCTTTTTTGGGGTTCGATTCGGTGGGGACCTATATAGTTATATCTTCCAAGTATTCTTTTCAAAAAATCCCCTAAATAAAAAACTATATTTCCAATTTCTTGTGGAATATCATTGTCCAGTATTTTGATTGGTCTTAAATTAGCAAAATCAACTTTTAGTTCTTTTTTGCCTTCAATTTTTTCTATTAAAGTTTCTTGTTGTTCTTTTTTAAAATTTTCGACTGAATCTGGTGTTCTCTTAAATAGCTTCCAAGAAACTGTATAAGTTTTATCTTGTTGGTGATTAAATTTTAAATAGCCTGTTTCTTCTGAATTTTGACCTTGCTGAATTTGAGGTAAAAAACTGATTTCAAATGCTTTGATAATAACTCTTTTTTCATCTTTATATCCTATTATTTTATCTTTTTCATATACTGGTGCTTTTACCATTTGTTCTTCAAAAGAGATTCTATAAGAAAAATCATATACCCACACTTTAACGTTGTTACTATCCTCTTTGATATTATCTGGAATAAAATAACGCATTTCTGCTAAATAATACTTATTTATAGGTGCATTAAATGCGATCTCTACCTCGCTGTTTTCATTTTTTTCATAGACGATATCTTTGAAGGTTCCTAATTTAGTGTAATTACCATTTAATAATAATTGGATATTGCTATGGCTTTCAAAAGTTTGTTTTAATAAGAGAATGCTTTGCAAGATGGAGCTTTTGCCTGAACTGTTGGTTCCTGCTAAAATGGTGAGTGGCTTGATTTTTAAATCAGGTAGGTGTTTAAATGCCTTGAAGTTTTTGAGGGATAGAGTATTGATTGAATAGGACATAGTTTGGATAAAATATGATAAATAGTAAGCAAATTAACTAATAATTTGGCACTTTATCAAAGTTTTTAGATTCCTATTATAACAAAAGCCCTTTTACGATGTGTAAAAGGGCTTCTCATTCATACGACTTTTGGTTGAAGAAAGTCTGGACTCTTGGGACAACGGCTTTCTCAACAGGTCATCATTTATTATACTATTTTTGCAAAAAAGTTGTATTATTTTTATATTTCATTGATTATCAATGGCATTTTTTTAAGGTTGGCAACCAGTCTAAAGTTGCCAAGTTACTTTTATTGTAAAAAAAGAAAGGGTAAGTCGTTTCAATCGGATTGCTATGCAGATAGTGAGCCAGCAATCCGACTGATTTATATTAATAGACTCCCTTCTCTTTATCAATCGGATTGCTTCTTCTTTTCGTGGGTAGCAATCCGATTGAAGCGATATATTTTTTCTTTGATTGTAAAATAGGGCAATAATAGACGGGTAGCCCTAAATGATTTAAAATTCCAGTTTTTAATTTCAAAAATTCTAAAGCGGTTTTGTTACTATTGGGTTG
>JAHDBK010000528.1 GCA_020630455.1 Saprospiraceae bacterium | reverse complement strand
AAAATTGTCATTTAATTCAAATGCTTTTTTTATTATACTTCGTTATTTTTTTCAGTAATAGCCCTGCTATTCCTTCAAAAAATGCCTCGTCTAATATAAAAAATCAAAAGAATTATAATATACATTCCAACTATGGATTAGTATAACATATAAAGAACTTGTATTTTCACTTACTTAAAACAAAAAATCATATAATTTTTATAGTTATTTATATATATTGAAAAAAATAAATTAAAATTTATTAGTTTTATTAAAATTTTATAAAATACTTAAAAAATACCATAATGGGTGAGCAAAAAGTTTCGCTATTAACGGATGAAAAAAACAGAAAAGGTTTCATTAAAAACTTATTAAAGGATGTTAGAGCATTGGAATATATGCTAGATAATGACTGGTTTGAAAGTGATATTATAAGAATTGGTGCTGAACAAGAGATGTGTATTGTTCATAATAATACGCTGAAACCTGCCTCTCTAGCCATGGAAGCACTTGACTTGATGCAAGATTTAGAATGGGTTGAAACGGAACTAGCCAAGTTTAATTTAGAAATAGGAGCTACTCCTTTAAAGTTTGAAGGAGATTGTTTAAAACAAATGGAAAAAGAGATTGATTCTAAACTAGAAATCATAAAAAAAAGAATCAAGCCTTTAGATGTCCAAATCATTTTGACTGGTATTCTTCCTACTCTTCAAAAGTTTGATATGGGAATGCATAATTTAACTCCTAAGAAAAGGTATTTTGCCCTTATGGAAGCCATTAATAAACAATTGGTGAAGAAAAATGCTTATGAGGTTAAATTACAAGGAGTAGATGAATTATTTGTTGAACACGATTCACCATTGATAGAGGCTTGCAATACGAGTTTCCAAGTACATTTACAAGTTTCTCCTGACAACTTTAAAGATATGTACAATATATCACTTGCTCTAGCTGCTCCCGTAATGGCTATCGCTGCAAATTCACCTATTGTGTTTGGAAAGAGGCTATGGCATGAAAGTAGGATTGCTCTTTTCCAACAATCATTAGATACAAGAACTGTTCATGACCATATGAGAGAACGAAGTCCAAGGGTTAATTTTGGGAATGATTGGCTTCACGATTCTATTTTAGATATTTACAAGGAAGATATAGCTAGATTTAGAGTACTAATCAGTGGGGATGTTAGTGAAGATTCTTTTAAAATGATAAAAAAAGGAGAAGTTCCTAATTTAAGAGCGCTTCAGGTACACAATTCTACGGTTTATAGATGGAATCGTCCTTGTTATGGGATTAGTCCAAATGGAAAACCACACCTTAGAATTGAAAATCGAGTTTTAGCTTCTGGACCTACGGTACAAGATGAAATGGCAAATGCTGCTTTTTGGTTAGGTGCTATGATTGGTATGCATGAAAAATATAAAGATGTTCGTCAACATCTCTCTTTTGCTGATGTAAGAGATAATTTTGGCAAAGCTGCTAAATATGGAATAGATACTAAATTTACTTGGATTAATGATAAAAAAATAACTGCCATAGATTTAATACTTGAAGAATTGATTCCAATTGCTGAAGCGGGATTGAAAAAAATGAAAGTGGATAAAGCGGACATTAAACGCTATATGAATATTATTAAAAACAGAGCAAAAAATCATATTAATGGAGCACGTTGGATGCTAAGAGCTTATAATAGACTTAGGGAAACTTCATCCGAAAATGAAGCATTGACTGTAATTACCGCTGCAATTATTAAAAATCAAAATGCTAAGCAGCCCGTTCACAAATGGGAATTACCAGAATTGAATATGTTGAAAAAATATAGACCTTCTAAACTCCGAGTTGAAGAATTTATGGAAAGAGACCTTTTCACTGTTGAACCAACCGATATTATTGAATTAGTTTCAGAAATGATGGATTGGAGAAAAATCAGGTATATGCCTGTAGAAACAAGTGAAGGCGAATTTGTAGGGCTTATTAGTTCTCGATTATTATTAAGGCATTTTACGAGAACCCATAAAGGTGATTTGAATTTTAAAAAAGACCTAAAAGTCGGGGACATCATGATAAAGAACCCTATCAGTGTCACCCCTAATACTAATTTATTAGACGCTCTTTCTATTATGAAAGAAAACAAAATAGGAAGCCTACCTGTTGTAAAAGGTAAAGAACTCATGGGGATTATTACAGAAACAGAATTTTTGAGGATAACTGGAAGACTCATGAGAAGGTTAGAAGAGGAAGAAGAAGATTGATTCTTCATAAATCAGAATACAAATGATTGTTTGGAAATTTAAGGAATATATTGAAAATGGTGGTGAAGGCAGAAGTGCATTCGACCAATTATTAGAACTTTTTCAAGAATTATTATTGCATACATCGGGGGATGTTGATGAGGCTTTTTCTTGGTTGACTCAAATAGACCAACAACATAAAATAACCAACGATGATTACGGCATCGCTGATTTTATCAAAGATTTAGAACAAAAGGGCTTTGTCAAAAGAAAAATGAGTAATGATGGGCGATTAAAATATAGCCCCAATCCTAAATTAGAAGTTAAACTAAGACAAAACATTTTAAAACAAGTTTTTGGTGAAATCAAAAAATCAAAAAGAGGTCATCATAATACCAAAAATACAGGTTTAGGAAATCAACATATCTCTGAAAACCGACCATACGAATTTGGTGATTCTCTTGAAAATATTGCCTTGTCAGAGTCCATAAAAAATGCTCAAATCAATCATGGTATTAGCGATTTTCACTTGACTCCAGACGACCTAGAAATAAAGGAAACTCTTTATCAATCACAAATGAGTACCGTGCTGATGATTGATATTTCTCATTCAATGATATTGTATGGAGAAGATAGAATTACGCCTGCCAAAAAAGTAGCAATGGCACTCTCTGAATACATCATGCAATATTTTCCTAAGGATACTTTAGATATCATCGTTTTTGGTAATGATGCATGGCAAATTGAAGTAAAAGACCTCCCCTATTTACAAGTAGGACCATATCATACCAATACTGTAGCAGGTTTGCAATTGGCTATGGATTTATTGAGAAAAAGAAAAAATCCTAATAAACAAATATTCATGATTACAGATGGTAAACCTACCTGTATTAAAAAAGGGAAAAAATATTATAAAA
>JAHDBK010000527.1 GCA_020630455.1 Saprospiraceae bacterium | reverse complement strand
AGCCTAATAGCCTTAGCTATTAAGGCGAGGACGTGAAGCAGAGTCAGAACAAAAGGCTCTTTCAAAATACAATTTTATTTATGTTACAGTGTAATAAGTTTATTTTTAAAAAATTAATGAATTTGAATCATTGCTTTAGGGTAATCTACCCCTAAACGTACATTTGCTTCTAATAATTGGTCAGAATCTAGATTAGAAATACAATGAATGCAATCATTTGGTACATTTTTAAGTTGAGGGAGCCACAATTTAGTGTATTCACCATTGGGGTCATAATGTTTTGCTTGGGAAATAATATTAAGGTGTCTATCTTCTTTATGTTCAGCTCCTACACCTGCTATATAATTCCAATTGCCCCAATTACTACAAGGGTCGTAATCTAGAAGCATGGATTCGAAGTATTCGGCACCCATTTGCCAATTGATTTTTAATTCTTTTACTAAAAATGACGCAATAGCAATCCTACCTTTATTAGAAATAAACCCTGTATTATTGAGTTCATTAATATTAGCATCTACAAAAGGAATACCTGTACGACCTTTTTGCCAAAGATTGAAAATAGTCATATCACTTTTCAAATCGGGACTTTCTTGTTTTACACCTCCTTTTTGAAAAATCAGGTTGCCGTGTTTTTTGCCCATTAACCTCAAATAATCCCTCCACATGAGTTCGTAAAAAAGAGATTGATAGGCTTTTTTATTTTTAGATTTTTTAAAATACCGATTTAACTCATGATAAATCATTTTAGGGGAGATACAACCTTGAGATAGCCAAGGAGAAAATTTGGATGAATATGCATCTCCAATTAAGCCGTCTTTTGTTTTATTATAATGAGCAATATCTTGCTTATCCCAAAAATATGTTGTCAATCGTTCTAATGCCGCAGTTTCTCCGCCTTTAAATTCGTAAACCCTACGATTATCAATTTTAATATTTTCAAAACCAAAATCAGAAAGTTCAGGAACATTACCTTTATCTAATTTTACTTTAATGGTAGGAAGTGTTTCTGGAACAGATAATGGTTTCCTAATAGGAATGATTTTTTCAACTTCTTTTTTAAACTGAGCAAAGGTATCAGGAGTCTGGCTAACAGGAAAGGGCAAATCTGCTGTATAATACAACATTTTACCTCTTGAGTATCTTATTTCCTGACCGATACTCCATAATTTTTTTTCTAGGACATCTTGTACATCAGATTCTTCTTGGGTTCTTTCTCTATTACAAAACACCCAATTGGTTCTTATTTCTTTAGCAATTTTATAGATTTCGTCTTCTGGTTTTCCAACTCTTATGATTAAATCTGAGCCTTTATTTTGAAGCGATTTTTTTAAATCTTTAATACTTTCAATAATAAAATTAGCTCTAAATTTATTTGTTTTTGGGAAACCATAACGAGTTTTACCTTTAAAAACTCTCTCATCAAATACATAAACGGGGATTACTTGTTCACTTACTTCTAATGCATCTCTTAGTGCTTCATTATCGTGAAGTCTAAGATCTTGCCTAAACCACATTATGACCTTTCTCCCTATCATCCTTTTCCTTATTATTTAAATACTAAGTAACATCCAAAAAATAACTTCCTCATTTAATCTGTGCCTTTTGATTTTACTTTTCGTTAAAAAAGCTAGAAATAGTCCACTATTTTACGCTTTTTTGCCTCAATTAAAATCAAAATCTACTATCTAAAATGTCGAATTTATTTTTTTACCGTTACTAATAAAACAATTATTCTTAAAAAAAGTTATCTTATTTTTCTAAATATTTTTCAGAATTATCAATAATACTTTTTGCTTTTAAAAGGGTATTATCTGCTTGACTTCTCACTCTAAAGAAAACATCAAGTCCTAGGATATCTTTTCCTAAACTGGCTTTTAATCTATTTCTAAAAATAGGTTCCATATTATTCCAATCATCTTGATTCAATAATATTTCTTCTTTTTCTAGATGGTATTTAAATTCTTCAATCATTTTACTAGGAATAGTATAATTATTGATAAAATTTTCTTTTCCTAATTCTACAATTTGTCCTCTATAATTGTCTAATTGAGTATATAAAAAAGGAGTAACTTGGCTAATAGCCTTGACATATTTACTATTATTTACCCAATCATCAATTCCTACAAAAACATCAGGTATAATGCCTTCTCCACCATATACTAATCTTCCTTTTTCAGTAAAATATTCTGTGCTGTCAATTATTCTAATACTATCTTGAAATTGTAATTCACCAGATTGTAAGCGATTATATTCATCATCTCTATAGGCTTCTGGATCATCGTAATTTTTTTGAATGAGTCTACCTGATTTGATATAATATTTTGCTGTAGTCAATCTAAGTGCTGCACCGTTTGATAATCCGTATTGTTCTTGGACTAATCCTTTACCAAAAGAACGCCTGCCTATGATTACGGCTCTATCCCAGTCTTGTAATACTCCTGCTAAAATTTCACTAGCTGAAGCAGAATTTTCATCTACTAAAACTGCAATATCATCTAAATTTAGTTGTTTAGTTCCTTGGGTTGTATATTCTTGTTTAGGTTTATGAATGCCTTCGGTATAAACTAATAAAGCATTTCGTTGAGGAATGAGTTGATTAAGTATTTGAGTTGCTTGGCGTAAATAACCTCCTGGGTTATCTCTTAGATCAATTACTAAATCTTCCATTTCATGTTCATCTTGTAATTTTTTGACAGCAGACATGAACTCCTCAAAAGTTTCTCCACTAAATCTATTGATTTTAATATATCCTGTTTTATCATCAATCATAAAATAGGCATCAACACTTTTTATTGGAATTTCATCCCTTGTAATGGTATAGTTTTTTAAATCAACTTGATTGGGTCTTTTTACAGAAATGGTTACTTCACTTCCTTTTTCTCCTTTTAACAATTCGACTATATCATCGCTATCAAGTCCTTTTCCTGCAACGATACTATCCTCTACTTGAATAATCTTATCTCCTGCTAAAATACCTTTTTTCTCTGATGGGCCATTAGGCGAAAGGTTGAGGACTAGTATGGTATCATTGACCATATCAAACTGAATACCTATTCCTACAAAATTACCTGCCAGACTTTCATGATTGAATTTCTTTGGTAGAAATATATCTTGAATGAGGGTCTA
>JAHDBK010000010.1 GCA_020630455.1 Saprospiraceae bacterium | reverse complement strand
TTATACACACTTTCTTCATAAGTCGTTCCACTCTGCTTGGAGTTCCTCTAGGTCGAGTGGGACGACTCCCATTTTGGTGCAAACTTGTCCGCCTGTTATATTCGATAAATGCCCAATTTGTTCTAAATTGTTATTTTCTAAAATAGACATGGATGCTACACTCAAAACACTATCTCCAGCTCCACATACATCGATGATTTCTCTTTTTTGTGTAGGGCAAATAACCCCTTTTTTGCCGTTATATAAAAAAATTCCTTTATCAGAGAGCGTTATCATGGTAATATAGTGTGGCATTTTATTCCTGATATATTCAGCAGCTTTTGTCAAGTCGTTGATATTGGGTGCTACTTGAAAAGGGACTTGTTCCCTAACCTCTTTTAGATTCGGTTTGAATAAATCTACATGAGCATATTCGTAAAAACATTGGCTCTTTGGGTCAACTGTCGTTTTTATTGCTTTTTCTTTAGTAATATCAATGATTGCTTGAATGAGATTGTGGCTTAGTACACCTTTGTTATAATCTTGAAATATTACTAATTCTATTTTATTATTATGAATAATAGAAATAATATTTGTAATCAACTCATCTTCGATGAATGATGAAATTTCTTTGTTTTCTTCATGGTCAATCCTTAGGATTTGTTGATGATTAGACCAAAGGCGAGTTTTTACTGTTGTAGGTCTATTTTTGTCCACTACAATGCCATTGATATTGATATTTTTATTTTTATGAATAATATTTTTAAAAATATCAGCATCAGCATCTTGTCCTAATACTCCAGATAGAAATACTTTACAGCCTAACGATTCTAAGTTTAAAGCGACATTAGCGGCACCTCCAAGACGATTCTCTTCTTTTTTATAATCAAAAATAGGAACAGGAGCTTCTGGTGAAATACGATTTACACTTCCATACCAATACCTATCTAACATCAAATCTCCAATGACTAGTACTGCTCTGTTTTTCCAGCTATTTATGTTTATTTTTTTCATTTCAACTGCAAAGTAACGCTACTTTTTGATTCTTTTAAAACTATTTTATAACGAAAAACATTATAAAAGATGATTTTAAGCCTCGAATTTCTTATTTTTGCGGCTGATTTTAAATTTATTTTGTAATTATTTAAGTATAAATTGATGTATTGGACAAATAAGGTACTCAATACTCAATACTCAATTCTAAATTCTAAATACTAAATTAAATAATAGGAACACTATGGCTATAATGATAACAGATGAATGTATAAACTGCGGAGCTTGCGAACCAGAATGTCCTAATAATGCGATTTACGAAGGTGGCGTTGAATGGAAAATAGCTGATGGAACTGGAGTGAAAGATAATTATACATTAGAAACAGGAGTAGAAGTAGGAGCAAATGATGACCAAAATCCAATCGAAGAAGATTATTATTTTATTGTTCCAGACAAATGTACAGAATGCAAAGGTTTTCACGAAGAACCACAATGTGCTGCTGTTTGTCCAGTAGATTGTTGTCTCCCTGACCCAGAAAGAGTAGAATCAGAAGAAGACTTATTATCAAGAAAAGAAAGATTACACTTATAAATGGTACATCCAACCTTCAATGCTAAATTGTTTATTGATAACTGATAACTGTCATTGAAATGAAATTACACAGCATTCTCACAGGATATTTTAAATTAGATGGCGGAGCTATGTTTGGTGTCGTTCCCAAGACGATGTGGAAGAAGCTCAATCCACCTGATGAAAATAATATGTGTACTTGGGCAATGAGATGTTTGCTAATTGAACAAGAAGATAGAAAGATATTAATAGACACAGGAATTGGAGATAAACAAGATGAAAAATTCAAATCCCATTTTCATCCTCATGGAAGTGAAACGCTTTTAAATTCTTTAAAAGAAAAAGGAGTAAATGCAGAAGATATTACAGATGTGATATTGACCCATTTGCATTTTGACCATGTTGGAGGAGCTGTTTATAGAGATGAAAAAGGGGATTTATTAGCAACTTTTCCAAATGCTACTTATTGGTCTAATAAAAGGCACTGGGACTGGGCAATGAATCCCAATCCAAGAGAAAAAGCCTCTTTCTTAAAAGAAAATTTTCTTCCCTTACAAGAATTAGGCTTGTTAAAATTTTTAGATTTTGATAACAATAATGAATGTGAATTGTATGGAATTAGACTTCGTTTACTCTTTGGTCATACAGAAGCCATGATGATGCCTATTATTCCTTTTAAAAATACCCATATAGTTTATTGTGCAGACTTGATGCCTTCAGTCCACCATCTAGGATTACCTTATGTCATGAGTTATGATATACGACCTTTGTCTTCCTTGAAAGAAAAGAAAGAATTACTAAATGAAGCAATTGATAACAAATATTTGTTATTTTTTGAACATGACCCTGTTAATGAATTAGCTTCCATTCAAGTGAATGAACGGGGAAGAATAGTAAGTAATAAAGTAGGTTCTCTATCTTCTTTTTTATAATTATTTTTAATAATAATTAATTGTAAAGCCTGTTAAAATTCACTCCCAATAAAATATTTTTCAAAAAATATTAAAAAAAAATAAAATAAGTTGCTTTTTCTTACCTAAGAAATCAAGCACTTTTATATTTTTGCCAAAATCTTAATAAACTGTTAATGTAATTTAGAAACAGTCTAAATAAGAATTTATTGAGATTTGCTATTGGCTAAAAAGGTATAGTGATATATCTTTGCAGTAATTAAAACATGACAATTTTCTGACATTTGCGTTAAGCTTTTGTAAATCAACAAAATATGTTGTACAAACGATTTTCAATACAAATTTTACTCCTTGCTACTTTCTTATTAGTAGGAGTCCAATCTTTCGCCCAGCCTAATGTTGGCGAAGGGAAACAATTATTCAAAGACAATTGTGCTCAATGTCACGCTAGGAATATGAAGTCCGATTTGACAGGTCCAGCCTTAGGAGGTATGGAAGAACGTTGGGCAGATTATCCAAGGGAAGATTTATATACTTGGGTTCGTAATTCACAAAAAATGATTGCGGATGGTCACCCTTACGCTTTAGAGCTATGGGCGAAGTGGAAGCCAACTGTTATGAATCAATTTCCGAATTTGACAGATGATCAAATCGAAAGTATTATTCTTTATGTTAATGATGAGTATAATAAAGTAGACGAGGTTGTTGTTAATGGAGGTACTGCTGGAGGTGCTACAGGTTCTGAACCTACTAATTGGTCATTCTACTATGTTATAGTAGGTGTTTTGGCTTTGTTGGCTTTGATATTAGGTAGGCTCATTATCTTGTTAAATCATCAAGCAGATCAAAAAGAAGGAACAAGCTTAGGAGAGCCGAAATCAGTGCTGTCTCAAGTATTTAGCCCTTCGGTAATTGCTTTCATTATTTTTATACTGGTACTATTGTTTGGTCATACAGTGGTTAATAATGCTATTGATTTAGGTCGTCAAAAAGGGTATCAACCTCAACAACCTATTAAATTCTCCCACGCTACTCACGCAGGAGAACAACAAATTGATTGTCAATATTGCCACGATGGAGCAAGACGTTCTAAACACTCTGTTATTCCAGCTACTAATACTTGTATGAATTGTCATGCTGCTATTAAAGTAGGAAGTACTTATGGTACAGAAGAGTTGACTAAAATTTATGCTTCTGCTGGTTGGAATCCAAATACAGGACAATACTTCGCTTCGAATGTTTCTGAAGATGATAAAAATAAAGCATATAAAAAATGGTTTAAAGACGAATATGTTAAAGCCAATGCAGATGCTACTGAAAAAAGAATTAATAGTGCTGTAGATAAGCAATTAGCTAATATTCAAGAGTTTATGGGTAGACCAATTGAATGGACTAAAATCCATAATCTTCCTGACCACGTTTACTTCAACCACGCACAACACGTTTCTGTGGGTAAAGTTGAATGTCAAACTTGTCACGGTCCTGTAGAAACTATGGAAGTATTAGAACAACACGCTCCTCTTTCTATGGGTTGGTGTGTGAATTGTCATAGAGAAACAGAAGTGAAATTCGCTGATAATCCTTATTATAATGAAGATTTTTACAAGGCTTATCATACTGAAATTAAAAATGGTTCTAGAACAGCTGTTACCGTTGAAGAAATCGGTGGTTTAGAGTGTCAGAAATGCCATTACTAATTCAGTATTATTATTAATAATAAAAGTGTTTAACACCTTATATATATAAAGTAAAAGATGAAAAATCAGAATAACGATGTTTGGGTTGGAATTTTAGATAAAACCAACGATCCTCAATTAGAAGAAATGGCATCTAAGGAGTTTTACGAATTGCCCGTTGTAGATGCTTTATCTGACGAAAAATTCGTTGAACAATCTTCTACTAATAGACGTGATTTCCTTAAATATTTAGGTTTTGGTTTAGGTGCAGCTACTCTAGCAGCTAGCTGTGAAATTCCTGTCAAAAAAGCAATCCCTTATGTAGTAAAACCTGACGAAATTGTACCAGGTGTAGCTACTTATTATGCTTCTTCTTTTGTTAAAGGCGGTGATTATTGTTCTGTCTTAGTAAAAACTAGAGAAGGTCGTCCTATCAAAATTGAAGGAAACCCAACTTCTAAAGTTACTAAAGGGGGAACTTCTGCAAGAGCTCAAGCAGTAGTATTAGATTTATATAATACAGAAAGATTCAAATCTCCTATTGTTATGGGAGAAGAAAAAGGAACTGCTACGACTTGGGATGATTTAGATAAAACAATCGCTTCTAAAATCAATCCAGCTTCAACTATTCGTATCGTTACGAATACGATTTTGAGTCCTACTACTAAAAAAGCAATCGCTGATTTTACAGCAAAATATCCAAATACTCAAGTAGTTACTTATGATCCAATTTCAAGTGCAGCTATTTTATTAGCTAATGAAGCTTCTTTTGGAGATAAAGTAATTCCTGATTATCACTTTGACAAAGCACAATTTGTAATGTCTTTTGGGGCTGATTTCTTAGGTACTTGGATTTCTCCTGTAGAATATTCTACAGATTGGGTGAAAACTAGAAAAATAAAAGATGTACACCACGCTAAAATGTCTAGATTAGTTGTAGCAGAAAGCGGTATGTCTTTAACAGGCTCAAATGCCGATAATAGAATTTTAATCAAACCTTCAGAGCAAGGACAAGCCATTTTATACCTATGTGGAAAGCTTGGAGGTGGAACTAGTGGCAAAGTAAACGATAAAGCGGCAGCTGCTTTAGATGCCATCGCTAAAGAATTACAAGCAGCTCAAGGAAAAGCCCTTGTAGTTTCTAATAGTAATGATAAAAATGTTCAAATAGTTGTTAATAAAATTAATGAATTATTAGGCAGCTATGGTAATACAATCACTTTTGGAAACGCTTCATTACAGCGTCAAGGAGTAGATAGTGAAGTTCAAACCTTAATTGGTGAGATGAACTCTGGAAGTATAGATGCAGTATTTGTAATGGGTGGAGCAAATCCAGCTTACGATTTACCAAATTCAGATAAATTCAAAGAAGCATTTGCTAAAGTAACAACTAAGGTTTCTTTCGCAGGTGTAATTGATGAAACTACTGCAATGTGTAATTATGTGGCTCCTAATAACCATTTATTAGAGTCATGGGGTGATGCACAACCAAAAAGGGGTGAATATAGCTTAATTCAACCAACGATTAATCTACTATATGATACGAGAGAATCAGAAATGTCTTTATTGAAATGGGCAGGTTCTGGAGTGAAGTCATATTATGATTATTTGAAACAAAATTGGGAAGCTACTTTATTCCCTTCTCAATCCAATTATGCTACATTCCAAGCATTTTGGGATAATGCATTACACGATGGAGCTATTTCTGTTCCTGTAAGCGAAGGAGAATTGGCTTTCGGAGCTGATGTAGCTACTGCAGCAGGAAGTATTAAATCTGCTTCAAGCGCTGAGGTAGAAATTGATTTCTGCGAATCAGTTAATATTGGAAATGGTCAATATGCTGACAATCCTTGGTTACAAGAAATGCCTGACCCTGTAATGAGAACGGTTTGGGGTAATTATTTAGCTATCAATATTGCTTTTGATGGTGATAATAATTATGCTACTTTCAAAGGAATGAATCAAGATTCTAAAGGACATACCGATATTGCAAAATTTGCAACAGCAAAAGGTGATGCTACATTGCCAGTTGTTCCTGTTTTCGGACAAATGCCAAATACTGTTCAAGCAGGTTTGGGATATGGTAGAGAAGCAATTACTTCTACAGGCCAAAATACAGGAGTGAATTTATACCCAATGTTATCTATCAATAGTGATGGATTAACTCAATATTGGGCAGAAGTAAGTAGTGTAGAAAAAGCAGGAGTAGAAGATGAGTTTGCTTGTGTACAATACCACCACACAATGGGGGTTACAGGTACTTTAGAAGGTAGCGAAGAAGTAATTAATGTTGATGAAAGAATTTTAGGACATAAAGGTTATCAAGGTTCTTTAACTAATAGAACTATCTTGAGAACTTCTCATGTTGGCGAGGTAGAAGATTTTGTTCATGATTTACAACATGAAAGAGAACACCATCAATATTTAAATAGCAAAACACTATATCCTGATTATAGTGGATTATATGGCATGGGACATCACTGGGGAATGCATATCGATTTGAATGCATGTACTGGTTGTGCTGCTTGTACAGTGGCTTGTATGGCAGAAAATAATGTTCCAGTTGTAGGAAAAAGAGAAGTACATCGTCACCACGAAATGACTTGGTTGAGAATTGACCGTTATTTTTACGGAGATGTAAATAATCCTAACGTAGTTTATCAACCTTTAATGTGTCAACATTGTGATAATGCTCCTTGTGAGAATGTTTGTCCTGTTGCTGCTACGAACCACAGTTCAGAAGGATTGAACCAAATGACTTATAACCGTTGTATCGGAACACGTTATTGTGCAAATAACTGTCCATTCAAGGTACGTCGTTTCAATTGGTTGGATTATACTACTGCTGATTTATGGCCAGCTAACCAATTCTCTATCAATGGTGAAGAATTACCTTTCGGTGCGGATAACTTAACTCGTATGGTATTGAATCCAGATGTTACGGTTCGTTCTCGTGGGGTTATTGAAAAATGTAGCTTCTGTGTACAACGTATACAAGAAGGTAAATTATTAGCAAAGAGAGAAGGTCGTAAATTAAAAGACAATGATGTGAAAACTGCTTGTCAAACTGCTTGTCCTACTGGTGCTATTGTCTTTGGTGATGCTAATAATAAATCTGGTGAATTACACAAGGCTTTAGAATCTCCATTGAATTATATTTTATTAGAAGAAATTAACGTAAGATCTTCAGTTACATATTCTGCAAAAGTGCATAATAGAAATACTGAATTAGACGCTTAATTTTTAAAAGATAAAGAATTATCTTTATTAATTGATATATTTATTGTTTAATAATATTAATTAATAAAATTAAAAATAAATAATTGAAAGCTTAAAGTAGATTGAGATTTTTATTATTAATAAAAATTGAAATCATTAAAACTTAAATATATGAGTGCAGTTGTTTCTCCATTAAGAGAGCCATTAGTAAAAGGTGGTAAAACATACCACCAGATTACAGAAGATTTATGTTCTCCTACAGAACGTGCTCCAAGTCCTGCTTGGATTGCTGCCTTTATTGTAGCGATTTCGTTCCTAGCATTCGGTTTATTCAGTATCGTTTGGACAATATGGGTAGGAATTGGATCTTGGGACTTGAACCGTACCATTGGTTGGGGTTGGGACATTACCAACTTCGTATGGTGGGTAGGTATTGGTCACGCAGGTACCTTGATATCAGCTATCTTATTACTTTTCCGTCAAAAATGGCGTACAGGAGTAAACAGAGCCGCTGAGGCGATGACTATTTTTGCTGTAATATGTGCCGCTTTATTCCCAGGTATTCACATGGGACGTATATGGTTGGCATTCTTTATTTTCCCTTATCCAAATACAAGAGGTCCACTTTGGGTGAACTTTAACTCACCATTACTTTGGGACGTATTTGCGATATCTACTTATTTTACAGTATCTGTATTATTCTGGTACACTGGACTTGTTCCTGATTTTGCTACCATTAGAGATAGAGCAAAAGGGTTTAGAAGAAGATTTTATAATACATTATCATTTGGTTGGACAGGAAGTGCTAAACACTGGCAACGTTGGGAAGCCTTATCTTTAGTATTAGCAGGTTTGGCTACACCACTTGTACTTTCAGTACATACAATTGTATCCTTTGACTTCGCTACTTCAATTATACCAGGATGGCATACCACGATTTTCCCTCCATACTTCGTAGCAGGGGCGATTTTCTCTGGTTTCGCAATGGTACAAACCCTAATGTTGATTACAAGGAAAATTCTTAAAATTGAAGAATACATTACATTAGCACATATAGAGTCTATGAATAAAGTAATCCTCCTTACAGGTACTATCGTAGGGGTGGCTTATTTGACAGAGTTATTTATTGCTTGGTATTCTGGTTATGTATATGAGCAATTTGCATTTTATAATAGAGCAGTTGGTATTTATTGGTGGTCATACTTTGGTATGATGTCATGTAACGTATTAGCTCCTCAGTTCTTCTGGTCTAAGAAGTTGAGAAGAAATATCATGTTCACATTCTTTATGTCAATATTCATTAATATTGGAATGTGGTTTGAGCGTTTTGTAATTATTGTATCTACATTGGCTCGTGATTACTTACCTTCTGCTTGGAGTTATTATGTTCCTACTTGGGTAGAAATTGGAATTTACTTAGGTACATTCGGTATCTTCTTTACATTCTATTTAATTTTCGTAAGAATTGCTCCTGTGGTTGCTATTGCAGAGATTAAATCAATTTTGAAATCTGCTGGAGACCAATACACAGGTAAAGGAGCTCAAAAACATACACACGAAGAACAACATTAATTTTAGAAAAGAAATTTAATTGCATAAAAAATGGCAAATCATAAAGAAGTTTTATACGGTTTATATAATGACGAAGAAATCTTATTAGATGCTATTCGTCATGCCAATAGCAAACATTTGGATATCATGGATGTATTCACTCCTTTTCCAGTACACGGCTTAGACGATGCTTTAGGATTAGAAGAATCTCGTTTGCATATTGCTGGATTTGTATATGGTATTTTAGGTACAATGACGGCATTTGGTGGTATGTCTTGGATATTTACAAGAGAATGGCCAATTATATTTGGTGGTAAACCTTATTTATCAGCTCCTGCTTTCATTCCTATTACTTTTGAGTTAACAGTATTGTTCGCTTGTGTTGGAATGGTAGTTACTTTTTATACTATTTGTGGAATGGCTCCAGGGTTTGTAAATCCTACTTTAGATGACCGTATCACAGATGATAAATTTTGTATCGCTTTTAAAGTAAATGGAGCAAGCAACGAAGAAATCAACAACCTGAAAGCTTTCTTTAAAGATACAGGTGCAGAAGAAATTAATACGAAAACCATATAAAAAGATTTTATTATAATCATTCTTGCAATGAAAAGATATCAAATAATATTAGCAGTAGCATTTATCGGAGCCGTAATGGGCTTTCAATCTTGTTCTCCTGCCAGTGGTGACCACCCCGGTTCTGAGTATATGCCAGATATGGGACACTCAATTGCCTATGAGGCAAACGTAATCAATGATTACTATCAAAATACTTGGGAAGAGGACAGTAAAAACGAAAAAAATTCTGGTAAATCTTTAAAAGAATTATCTCTCCACAACCAACCAGTAGAAGGTACAATGCCTAGAGGTTATGCTGGTGTTTTAGGGCTTAATCCAAGTGATAGAGCTGCTAAAATGAAAGAGTTAAGAGGAGAAACTACAACAAATGCCATCGCTGTTCCAGTTAATGGTAAAGTTCCTTATTATATTCCTAATACTGAAGAAGGTAGGACTTATGCTTATACAGCAGGGGAGTTGAGAAATAACCCTTATCCTATTTCAGAAGGTGGTTTAGAAAGAGGTAAAGAACTTTATGAAATCTATTGTGGTATTTGCCACGGTAAAAAAGGAGATGGAAATGGTTACTTGGCTTCAGAAGATAATCCAAATGCTAAGTATTTAGCTGCTCCAACGAGTTACCTAAGTGATGAAATGGTTGATGCTGAAAATGGAAGATACTATCACTCAATTATGTATGGTAAAGGAGTAATGGGGTCTTATTCAGATAAATTATCTTACGAAGAAAGATGGCAAGTAATCCACTACATCCGTCACTTACAAGCAAAAGATAGAAAACTAAGATATGATCAATATGATAATACCTTAAATGCTTGGGCGACGCCTTATGTAGATACAGATGCGGCAACTGCCGATTTAGACCAGTATGACTATACAAGAGACTTAGGAAAAGTAATGGAAGATACAACGCTTACTTCATCTGATGCAATTGTATTGAATGAAATCTATTTTGAAACAAATTCTGCTGAATTGAAGGTTGAATCTAAATTACAGTTAAACGTTTTAGCGGCTTTCTTGAATAAGTATGAGTCTTCTAAATTCGAAGTGGCAGGTCATACAGATACAGACGGAGATGATGCTGGGAATCAAGTACTATCTGAAGCAAGAGCAAATTCAGTGAAAAGTTACCTAGTAGCTAAGGGGGTTGCAGCGAATAGATTGCAAGCAATTGGATATGGTGAAACAAGATTAGCCGTAGCTAATGATATTACAGACGAAAGAAAAGCGAAAAATCGCCGTACTGAGTTTAAATTATTATCAAAATAAATTAGAAATATAAACTTTTAGTTTAAATAATATTATATAAAATGAGCCAACACAGTCATAATATTAATATAAATGAAAGATTTGAATTTACAGGAGGTCTTAGGACAACACTCCTTGTAATGATAATCGTTGGTGTCGTTTCCATGGGAGCTACTTATCTCTTCGGTGGTGATGACAGTAATATTCGTTTTTGGACGAACTTTTTACACAATACTGTATTCTTTACAGGTATTGCTTTTATTTCCATGTTTTTATTGGCAGCTAAAGTACTAGCTTACTCTGGTTGGCATACCGTTTGGAAAAGATTATTAGAAGCTAATGCTGCATTCTTATATGTAGGTATAGTATTAATGCTATTTGTATTCTTAGGAACAGTCTTAGGTTGGCATCATATGTACCACTGGGCATTCCCTCATATAGCTGAGTTGAATCCAGAATTAGACCCTTATTGTTTTGACCGTATTATAGCAGGAAAATCAGGCTTTTTAAGTATCGGTTTCTATGCTTTAGCTACTTTCGGATTTGTAGGAATATGGGCATTGTGTGCATTCTTATACAGAAGATTGTCAATGGCTGAAGATAGAGAAGGAGACGAGTCTTATTCTCAACACAAAAAAATGAAAGTAATTTCTGCTTTCTTTATGCCTTTTGCAGGTTTTACAAGTGCGGCAGTTATTTGGCAATGGATTATGTCTATTGATCCACATTGGTACAGTACGATGTATGCTTGGTATACAACTGCTAGTTGGTTAGTAAGTGCTGTAGCATTATTAATATTGACAATTGTCTATTTACAATCTAAAGGATATTTCTCTTATGTAACAGGAGAGCATTTACACGATTTAGGTAAGTATTTATTCGGTTTCTCTGTATTTTGGACTTATTTATGGTTCTCTCAGTTCATGTTGATTTGGTATGCAAACAACGGTGAAGAAACCATTTATTTTGATGAAAGGATGACGAATTATCCTATACTGTTCTGGGGCAATCTATTGCTGAATTTCATATTGCCTTTATTAATATTAATGAGAAATGATACTAAGAGAAAATATGGTACTTTAGTTTTAGTAGCTTGTATTACATTCTTTGGTCACTGGATGGACTTTTTCCAAATGGTTAAGCCAGGTGCTTTACATTCTTCTCATGAATTTCATAAATATGAAGAAAAATGTTTAGGAGGTGGCCATCATGGAGAAGATACTAAACAGCTAGGAGATGCTCACAAAGATGATCACGGACATGGACATGCTGATGATGGTCACGGTCATGATGATGGGCATGGACACGGAGCTGAAGCACAGGGAGCTGCTGGACATCACGGTGGAGGTTTCCAATTAGGATTCCATTTCCCTGGATTTTTAGAAATAGGTACATTTATTGGGTTTTTAGGCTTATTCCTTTTTGTAATGTTCAGTACATTAGCTAGGGCTAATCTAGTCCCACCAAATGATCCGTATTTAGCAGAAAGTTTACATCACCATGTTGGATATGGTGGAGGAAACATGGAAGAACATGGACATCATTAATAATTATTATTAATAAAAAAAAGAAAAATTTATATCAAAATGATGTATATATTAGGCTTTTTAATTGCAGTTTTACTAGTCGTTGTTTTCGTCCAAATAGGAAAAATCAACGAGATAGTTGCTAGACTTAGAGGTCAAGAAGTAGCAGATAGAGATGGCGATGAAATTTCAGCCAAGTTGATGGTTGTTTTTATGGTCTTGTTTTTAGTAGGCAGTACCGCTTCGGCCATCTTTTATAAGGATAGTATGTTAGGGTACGGACCATTAGAATTGGCTACTCCTCATGCTTTAGCTATCCAAGGTTTAATTAATACTACAATTTTCTTTACAGGGATTGTATTTATTGTTACTCATATTGCTTTATTTTTATTTGCATACAAATATAGAAGAAAAGAAGGCAGAGTAGCTAAGTTTATTGATGATAATCATACCTTAGAAATCATTTGGACAGCTATTCCTGCGGTAGTAATGGCGATCTTAGTAACAATGGGATTGTATGTATGGAATAATACAATGGCTGATGTAGGCGAAGAAGAAAAGCCTATCGCTTTTGTAAGTACAGATATGTCTGAAGAAGATATTAAGGAGGGAGTAGGTGATAATACTTATTTAGAAATAGAAGCAACTGGTATGCAGTTTGCTTGGATTTTAAGACATCCTGGTCCTGATGGATTAATAGGTGAGAAAAATTATAAAATGATTGATGCTGAAAATCAATTAGGTCAAGATTTTTCTGATGCTAAGAATATTGATGATATTATTTTAGATGAATTGGTATTACCTGTAGGTCAAAAAGTGAGAGTACGTATTACTTCTAGAGATGTATTACACAACTTTGCTATTCCTCATTTCTTCGTGAAAATGGATGCCGTTCCCGGTATGCCTACATATTTTGTATTCACACCGACTATTACAACAGAGCAATACAGAGAAAATTTAAGTTCTCATCCTGATTGGCAAGTGCCAGCTGATGCAACTGATCCAGATAGCAAAATGCGTTGGGAAGAATTTAATTATGAGTTAGCTTGTGCAGAGTTATGTGGACGTAGCCACTATAGTATGCGTAAAATTGTAAAAGTAGTTTCTCGTGAAGAATATAACCAATGGTTAAAAGATAATATGGATAAATCTTATTATCTAAATAATATTAGAGGAACAGAAGATGATCAATTTATCGAATATGGTAAATTAACCATAGAAGAAAAGATTGAAGAATATGCTAAAGAAAAAGAAGCAGCTGAAAAAACTGAAGAAGCATCGGACACAAGTTCTGATGAAGAAACAGGAGATGCAGACACCTCTTCAACAGATGAAGGAGAAGATGCTTCAAGTACTACCAATACAGGTGATGTAATTGATGAAGTAATTGAAGATGTCAATAATGCAATAGAGGGTAGTGGTGTTACAGAAGGTACAGGAACTGAAGTACCAGTAGATACTATTAATAGATAATTAGTAGAATTTTATTAAAAAAAATTATAAGTCTTATAAATTTCAATTAAGATGGCAGATAATAAAGGTTTATTAGTTGATGAGCAAGAATTTGCGGATTATTTAGATGATGGTTTTCATGATCATCATCATGGTGATAAATATCAAACTAATTTTATAACTCATTATATCTTTAGTCAAGATCACAAAATGATTGCTAAGCAATTCTTGATTACAGGAATTTTCTGGGGGATAATGGGGGGATTGATGTCTTTGGTTTTCCGTTTACAATTAGGATTTCCTGAAGCAGATATGGCTTGGTTGAAACCTATTTTAGGAAAATGGATTACTTTAACAGATACAGGAGTAGGGTCATTAGATCCTCAGTTTTATTATGCATTAGTAACCATGCACGGAACAGTACTCGTATTCTTCGTATTAACGGCAGGATTATCAGGTACATTTAGTAATTTACTCATTCCTTTACAGTTAGGTGCGAGAGATATGGCATCTCCTTTATTAAATATGATGTCATATTGGTTCTTTTTCCTTTCGGGAATGATTATGTTCTTTTCTTTATTCCTAAATACAGGACCATTCTCTGGGGGTTGGACTGCCTATCCTCCGTTGAGTGCCTTGCCGCAAGCTAGTTCTGGTTCTGCGGGTGGTATGACAATGTGGACGCTCAGTTTAGTGTTCTTTGTTGTCTCCGTACTATTAGGAGGTATTAATTATATCACTACTGTATTGAACTTACGTACTAAAGGAATGAGCCTTTGGAGAATGCCATTAACCATTTGGGCGTTTTTCGTAACGGCGATTTTAGGTCTTTTATCATTCCCAGTATTAGTATCAGGTTTATTATTAGTATTATGTGATAGAGGTTTAGGAACATCTTTTTATTTAAATGAAATTTATGTAGGAGGACAAGCCCTCGAACAAGTAGGTGGTAGCCCAATTTTATATCAGCATTTATTCTGGTTCTTAGGTCACCCTGAGGTATATATCATTATCTTACCTGCGATGGGATTAGTATCTGAGGTTATGTCAGTTAATGCTAGAAAACCAATATTCGGTTATAAAGCGATGGTTTATTCTATCATGGCTATTGGATTCTTATCATTCATTGTATGGGCACATCACATGTTCATGTCAGGTGTGAATCCATTCATCTCTAATATATTTGTAATCTTTACTTTAATTATTGCTGTTCCATCAGCCGTAAAAGTATTCAACTGGATTACGACCTTATATGAAGGTAATATTAGATTTACACCAGGAATGATGTTTGCGATTGGTTTCGTTTCATTATTTATCTCTGGTGGTTTAACAGGTATTTTCTTAGGAAACTCTTCAATTGACGTACCTATGCACGATACCTATTTCGTAGTAGCTCACTTCCATATAGTAATGGGGGTAGCAGCATTCTTTGGTATGTTCGCAGGAGTATATCATTGGTTCCCTAAGATGTATGGTAGATTTATGAATGATACTTTAGGAAAATTACATTTCTGGGGTACAATGGCAGGTGCTTATTTAGTATTCTGGCCAATGCACTATATTGGAATGGCTGGTGTACCTCGTAGATATTATTCATTTACAACATTTGATTTTTCTGCTCCATTTGTTGGAACGAACCAATTCATTACTATTGCTGCGATTATTACATTTGGATTCCAAATTATATTCATAGTGAATTTCTTCTACAGTATTTTCAAAGGAAGAAAAGTAACGGAAAAAAATCCATATAAAGCGACTACTTTAGAGTGGACTACGCCAATTAATGCAGGTCACGGTAACTGGCCAGGTCATTTACCTGCTGTTCACCGTTGGGCATATGATTATGGTAAAGATGGAAGAGATTTTATTCCACAAATTGAACCAGTAACAGAAGCAGAAAAAGAAAGAGACTTAGCAAGAGTTCATTAATCTTAATAAGTTAATTTGAAATATTAATAAAAGAGCATTGGCAAAAGAGGCGATATATTATGATGTAATTGAGACAATCAAAGCGAAAATTGATGATTATAAACAATTAGTTAAGTTTCGCTTAAGTCTTACAGTGGTTATTTCATCTGTATTGGCCTATTTAATTAGTGCTTCTTGGAATAGTTCTTTAAAAGAAATTATGTTTTTAACATTAGGTGGCTTTTTTGTAACAGGAGCATCTAATGCTTTAAATGAAGTTCTTGAAAAAGACTTTGATAAAATGATGAAACGCACTGAAAATCGTCCTCTACCAACGGGTAGAATGAGCGTTTCAGAAGCTGTAATAGCAGCTGGTTGGATGAGTGTTCTTGGGATTGTTCTCTTAGCAACACTTAATCCCCTAGCAGGATTATTAGGTGCTATTTCTTTAGTGTGGTATTCATTTTTGTATACCCCAATAAAAAGAATTTCACCATTTTCTGTAATGCTAGGTGCTGTACCAGGTGCATTGCCTGTATTGATAGGTTGTGTAGCTTTTGATGGAAGAATAACCGCTTTAGCTATCTTACTTTTTGGTATTCAGTTCTTTTGGCAGTTTCCCCATTTTTGGGCAATTGCAGATTTAGGAAGAGCAGACTACAAAAAAGCAGGATTTAAAGTGATTTCTGATAAAGCTGATGCCAAAACATTAGGGTTACAATCTCTTTTGTATGCAACAGTATTGCTACCTATAATTTTTGGATTGTTCGCTATGAATTATATTGGACTATTCAATGTTATATTTTTAACGGTATTGACATTAGCATATATGTGGTTTTGTAATTCTTTTAAGAAGAAACAAACAAGAAAAGCGGCTTTACAAGTGATGTTCAGCTCGTTTATTTATTTGCCTTTATTTTTATTGGCAATGGTAATCGAACAATTTTTGTAAAAACGTAAAAAATGATGGCACAAAATTTAAAAAAAGGAAGCATAAGAAGGAATAAGATACATCCTTTGAAATTCATGATGTTTGTATCCATTGCTTCTTTATTCATGCTCTTTGTTGCTTTTACTAGCTTTTATCTAGTTAGAAAATCATCAGGTAATTGGCATGAATTTGAATTGCCTTCACAGTTCTTTATCAGTGCGGGAGTAATGTTGCTAAGTAGTTTGACAATACATTTCTCAAGAGTTTTCTTTGAAAAAGAAAATAAAATGATGTACAAACTATTGCTCTTTACGACATTGATATTAGGCTTTGTTTTTGTTTATTTACAATACTCTGGCTGGAAAGCAATGGAAGCAGATGCCATTTATTTAACAGGTAATGCTTCTGGAGCAACAATTTATGTGATTTCAGCATTACACGTTGCCCATGTTTTAGGGGGAGTTGTAGGCTTGATTTTAGCTAATTTACACGCTAATATTTTGCCTTTTGAAGTAACAGATTTTCGCAAATTGCGATTAGAATTGACATCTATTTATTGGCATTTTGTCGATATTTTATGGATATTTTTACTGCTTATTTTTGTAACGCAGTAATTTAATTAAAAATAATTTTTTAAAAATAATTTGAGTCATAATGGCTGAAACAGTTGTACACGAAGAAGAATTAGAATTGCAAGGCGATTCTTGGTCAGGTGGAAAAGAACCATTCAAAGCCAGTTACGGAAAACTGATGATGTGGTACTTTCTATTATCCGATGCATTTACATTTGCAGGCTTTTTGATAGCATACGGAGCATTGCGTTTTAGTTCTGCTACTTGGCCCATTCCTGATGTAGTATTCTCTACCGTTCCTTTCGGTTTAGAAAAATACTTCACTTTTTGGGGTGGTCACGCTCCTTTATTATTCGTAACCTTCATGTCTTTCTTATTAATCATTAGTTCTGTAACAATGGTAAGAGCCGTACAAGAAGGACACAGAGAAAATAAAAGAGGAGTCGTTTTTTGGATGTTCCTTACTATCATTGGAGGTCTTGGATTCTTAGGCTGTCAAGCTTGGGAGTGGACAAACTTAATCGGAAAAGAGCACATGACCGTTACTCAAAACCCTTTTGGTACACACACAGAAGGAGGAACTTATCTAGAAGGAGATGGTCATTATATTAAAGCAGGAGATACTTTTGATGCAGGTGATGGATATTTAATTCACATGCATGATGGTCATTTCCATCCTTTGCCATACGAAACAGAGTCAGGAGAGAAGAAAGTTCAACAAATGGGTCCTAAAGCCTTCGGAGCTTTATTCTTCTTTATTACAGGTTTCCACGGCTTTCACGTATTTTCAGGAGTCCTTTTCTTACTCATTATTATGATAAATGTAATGAGCGGCCTCTATGTAGAACGAAAGAACGGCTACGAAATGGTCGAGAAGATAGGATTGTACTGGCACTTTGTAGATTTAGTGTGGGTATTTGTATTCTTAGTATTTTATTTATTATAAAAAAATTATAAATCATAATATAAAATGGGACATTTAAGTTACGAAGAATCAAAAAAGCTAGTATTTAGAGGTTTAATTTTACTAGCAGTGGTGACTTTAATAGAAGTAGCAATCTCTTTATTTGGTAAAGGACATATCGTACCAGGTATGGAAAATAGTATGGTCGTTGCTATTATTGCTGGTTTATTAATTATTATTTTGTCTTTATATAAAGCATATTTTATTATCTATAAATTTATGCACATGGAATATGAAGCAAAAGGATTAGCAATGACGGTTTTATTACCTACTCTTTTATTAGTATGGGCAGTAATCGCTTTCTTCCAAGAAGGTAAAGAATGGGGCGATAGCAGAGAAGTAATAAAGGATAGAAATAATATAGAAGCTCAAAGTCCTTTCATTGAAAGTTCAAAAAGAGATATAGATACAAAAATAATTGAATCTATTAATGAGCAGGATAATTCTCATGGTGGTGGTGAAGCACACGAAGGCGATACCCATAATCATGAAGGAGGAGATTCTCATAATCATGAGGGAGGAAATGAAGAACATAATCACGAAGGAGGTTAAAACTTCACGAAAGTGAAAGAAAACATTAGAAATTAAATCTAACTATTTATATTTTTAAAAACCTGTTTGAAGGCGAGATATTTAATGTCTCGCCTTTTTTTAAACTAATCAGTATGAGTAAAAAGATTTTTACATATATATTATTGTTTTTTATGCTGGTTTTATTACCAGGGATGTCTTGGTATTATCTTCAAAAAGGCTCTAATTTCTACAAAAAAATGATGTCTGAATTGCAAGACTTAGGACCAGTTCCAGCATTTGAATGGCAAAATTCTAAAGGAGAAACCTTGACTTCAACTAGACTGAAAAAACAAGTGAGTATAGCTCAATTTGCTAGCTTACCAGAAGATAGAATATCGGTTGATAAAATGAAATATGTTTATGACCAATTCAATGACAACCCATTTGTCTTTTTCTATACATTTTCTAAAGAAAATCAAGATTCTACTGATTATTATAAAGAATATTCACAACTATTAAAAGGTAAAAAAAATCAGTGGACATTCATACAAATGAATGATTCTATTTATGATGATTTTTATCAAAAAATAACATTGCCTCAAGAGAATGCCTTAATCTTATTGGATACAGCAGCTAATATTAGAAATTTTTATGATATTAATGATACTTTACAAATGAATAAACTCATCACGATTACTTCTATTATTATGCCGCGTGGAGAAAAAGAAGATATTATTTATGAACCTGAAAAAGAGAAGTAATAATACTAATACAT
>JAHDBK010000526.1 GCA_020630455.1 Saprospiraceae bacterium | reverse complement strand
CAACATATTAAGAACTTGTCTTTATAAATATTTTATCGTTTATTCCGATAAACTCAAAAATATTTATTTCGCCAAAACCTTAATCTATTGATTCTCATTGTGATAAATTTTTAAACATGCTCTTAAAATAAAAATCCAACAACTACCCTCATGCTTAATATAATTAAAATCATAAAGGCGATATACAATTGATATTTTTGAGTTATTGGGAATGTTTTTTGGGATCTTGATTGAGATTGAGAATAATACTTCATAATAAATCAATTATTGTTTTCCATTGATATTATAATGAGTAAGTCAATCTATTTTTTCCATAAAAATTAAGATATTAATATTAAAAAACATTAATAAAAATTATTTAATAACAAAATTTCTTTATCTTTTATTTTTAAAAAATGATTTCATTAGTTGGCTACATTCTACTTGTAGGACACCATAAGCCAATTGTGTTTTAGGATGTAATAATTCTTTTCCATGTTGCATAAAACCTGACTTAGTATCTTCTGCACCAAAAACAATTTTACCAATTTGAGCCCAAGCTAATGCACCAACACACATCACACAAGGTTCTAAGGTAACGTAAAGTGTACAATCTTTTAGATATTTACTTCCCAAATAATTGGATGCAGCCGTAATTGCAATAATTTCGGCATGGGCTGTTACATCGGTTAGACGTTCTGTTTGATTATGAGCTTTAGCAATAATTTGATTATTAGAAACAATAACTGCTCCTACAGGAACCTCATCCTGTTCCATAGCCATTTCTGCCTGTTCAATGGCTTTCTTCATGAAATATTCGTCGCTGTATATATGCATGATAGTAATTAGTATTGAGTACAATAAAAAAAGCGACACAAATGTATCGCTTTTTTTATTTATAACTACAAAACTTTATTCATTCCTTATTAATATGACCTTGCCACTGACTTCGTTGTCATTTTCGCCAAAGCCTTTAAGATAGTACATTCCTGAAGGATATTTATTAAGGTCTAATTGTAGATTATTAGAATTAATAGCATACCTTTCTAGTAGTTTTCCCGCACCATCCATGAGGTATAAATAATCTAATTCACCATCTAGGTCAACCCATAAATCTCCAGAGCTTGGATTAGGGTAATATTTCCAAGAAAAAACAGTTTCTTTAATAATTTCTGTCGGGTCTTGTCCTGTTTTTGCCACAACCATTTCTACTTGAGAAGTATCACTTACTTCTTCTGAAAAAGATTCTGCTATTTGTTCATCACAACTTACGGTAGTAGCAAAGTTTTTAATGATTTCCACTAGCATATCGTTTAGTTTATTGACTTTGCGTTCATCAGTAATTGGTTCTAGATGAGAACCGCCAATACCGCTATCATCTGTCAAATAAATATATGAACCATTTGTTGTTAGGCAAAAAGAACGCATTAAAAATTCGTTACTTCTATCAGTTCCGCTACAAGCTACAGGAATAATACGAACTCCCATTTCTGAAGCACGAAGCATTTGTTTTTGAATTCTTTCTTTTATTTCTTTATTTTGGTGAGGAGGTGCATCAAGCACTAAGAATAGCAAACGAGCCGTAGCATTTTCACTCCAATTCATATTATCTAAAGCTTCGTCAAGAGCTTCTTCTATAGCTTCTGGCCCATCTCCTCCTCCAGCAGCTCCTTGAGCTTTGATAAAGTTCATCACTTTATTTACATCTGTACTAAAATGAGATTTACGAGTAACGTAAGCATCTCCATGGTCTCTATAAAAAACAGAGCCTAATCTTAACTCAACATCTTCTAAATTCTTTTTGGAACGAGCAATCACATCGTTTAATTCTGATTTTAAATATTCAATTTCATCTCCCATTGAACCTGTTGCATCCACTACAAAATTAATATCTACGACATCTGGAATATCACATTTTTCATTAACAACTTTTGTATTAATACCTTCATGAAAAGGTTTTGCATCTTCAATCCAATGTTCTTTTCCTTTATAAGTCACCTTAATTTTATAATTCCCTAAATCCGTTTCTTCTAATTGGTACAATTGAGCCCAAAGTTCAGCTTTCCCTGTATTATCTGTTCGAGAACGCCAAATTGATTCTTTGCCATCCATTAATTCTACTTGAGCATCAACTATTGGATAAGCATTTCTAGTAGATAATTGTACCGTAAATCTATCCCAAGGGCGAACGCCCCAAGTAGTTTGCCATGTTTTTAATTCACTTTCTTGAATATCTTGCCAAAGCTCCCACTTACTAAAATCATTAAGAATGCCTGCAGTAAGTTTACCTGCCGCTGGTGCCTTAGAACTCCCACCTTTACCTCCAACGGCTCCTGCGGCTGCATCAAATGAATACGCTTCTTCTACTATGACATCTGGCATGATGTCATCTGCCATATCTGTAGGGACTGTCATAGTAGGTGGAGGTGGAGGTGGCGGAGGGCTCATTTTAGGAGCTTCCATAGATGCAGGAGCTGAACTGGCCCTCCCTGAAAAAATGGATTCTTTATATTTTCTATCCTTTTTCTTTCTTTCTTTTGAACGACTTTCTTTTTCAGTTCCATAAGAGGAAATGACTACTTCACTTAATGAGGTTTTATCTGCTTTTAATTCTATTTTCAGTTCGGCATCTGATTTTTTAACTTTGATTTCTTTTTCTTCATAACCCGTATAAGAAACGACAAGAGTAGCTTCATCTTTAGTTAATTCTAATTCGAAGAAACCATCAAAATCTGTAGTGATTCCATTATCAGTTCCTTTTTCGATGACATTTGCTCCGATTAAGGGCATTTTAGCTTCATCATAAACATAACCATTAACTGTTCTTTGGGCATATGTAAAAAATGTAATGCATGTGAATAATAGTAAAAATATTATTTTTTTCATTTTGGTATGAATTTTTTATTAATAATAAATAACTACTTTCTTTGATGCTGAAATATTTAATATGGTTGTATTAGGTACAAAAAAATGTCAAATATTCGAGTTAAATATTTAACATTTTAAGATAATTAAAAATAGCATTTTCATTAAAATAATAACAAAAATTATTTATTATTCCTAGTTGACCTTTGTTTCTTTAACATTTCTAATTCAGCTTTCATTTTCTTTTCATCTGATACGATTGCCCTTCCACTTTTATCTCTTCCTT
>JAHDBK010000525.1 GCA_020630455.1 Saprospiraceae bacterium | reverse complement strand
AAACAAAATTCTTATTTCAAAAACTCAATAAATTTATGTTACAGTGTACTTAATACTGAGTATATAAGTAATAAGTACAAAATATTTTTGATTATTAATTATAATTAAAAAATAAAGAGTTTTCTTTATCTTTTAATAAAAATGCTTGTAAAGTTAAATTTTACAAGCATTTTTTAAATATTTATGGAATAAAATTGAAATATATACTGTCTAAAATATAAAAGCGACAAAATATTGAAACAATTGAAAGACATCGAATTGGTCGAGTTGAGTAAGGCGGGAGATATGAAAGCCTTTCAAACTATAATAGAACGCTACGAGTCGCAAGTAGCCACTATGATTAGGAATATGCTAGGCAATGTCGCTGAAGTAGAAGATGTAGGTCAAGAGGTTTTTATTAGACTATATCGTTCTTTGGAACAATTTAGAGGTGATGCATCTTTGGGAACTTATGTCACTAGAATTGCCATTAATCTTTCGATTAATGCATTACAAAAAAGGAAAAAGAAAAGGTGGTTTTCCATTTCTCAAAGAGAGCAAGAAAAAGATTATGATTTACCTGATGAGTCCTATAATAGTGAACAGTATGACACTAAAGAATTGGTTGAAAAAGCAATGTCATATTTAAAAGAGGAACATCGTTTAATCATAACTTTGAGATTAATACAAGGATATTCTGTTAAAGAGACCGCTCAAATATTGGAAATTGCAGAAGGAACTGTCTTATCTAGACAATCAAGAGCAAGTGCCCAATTAAAAAAAATATTAAAAGAAAAAATGTCTTATAAATATGGAGAATAAACATTTACACGAAATTTTATCTGAACAGCAATACAGTTTTAAGCCGTATTTCGCAGAACGTGTTATTGCTAAAATAGAAGAAGGAGCTCAAGGGATAGTTTCCCCCTTCAAATCAGTACTGGATTTTTTATTTCCCAAAATATCAGGGATTGCATTGGTTGCTAGTATCGTATTATTAGTTATCAGTATTAATAGTACTGGAAGTTTTGATTTTGATAGTTTAACAGGTCTAAATACCTTAGAAGAAAATGTTTTCTATCAAGATGATATTGAATTATTTTAAAAAGCCTATAAAATGAATTGGAAAGCGATATTAAAAGTTTTGGGCTTATTTGTTTCAGGTTTGATACTTGGTATGGTACTAACTGGTTTTTTAATTAGAAATCATTTCGAAAATATGAAAGGTACTTTTGAAGGAAAAGGATTTGCCGAACATATGATTGAAAATATAGAAGTTGAAGAACAAGACAAGGAGGTTTTAAAATCATTGATGTATCAATATGGAAATGAATTAAGAGAATTACACGAAGACTTTAAATTGAAAAGAGAAGGTTTAATCGATTCTATGATAATACAAGGGGCTCAACAATTAGACATTTCTAAAGAAGCATTTAGAGAAAAACTCAAAAAAGCGAAAAGAGGAATGCGTCCCCCACCCCATCATCAAAAACCTAGAAAAAGAAAGAAAAAACGAGATTAAAAATATTAATATAAAAATTAACTAAATTATAAATCATGAAAAAAGTAATTGGAATTTTAATTTTAACATTCATTATTCATATCAATATGAATGCACAAAGACCTCAACCAAGAGGCGGAGACCACTTAGACAAATTAAAAACAGAATTGAATTTAAGTGATGACCAAATTAACACTATCAAAGAAAAAAACGAAGCTTTAAGAGAAGAAATGAAAGCCATTCGTGAAAGTGACCTTTCTAGAGAAGAAATGAAAGAAAAAATGATGGGAATGAGAGGAAAACACGAAGCCATCTTATTGTCTGTTTTAACGGAAGAACAAAAAGAAAAATTTGAAACATTAAAAGCGGAAAGAGAAGCTAAAAAAGGAGACCGTCCTCAACATAGAGAAGGTCATGACAAAACAGAAAGAGGTCATCACCATAAAATGCAAGAAGCATTAGGATTGACTGAAGAGCAAATCAATACTATCGAAGAAAAAAATAAGGCTTTAAAAGAAGAGATGGTAGAAATGAAGAAAAGCGGCAAGGCCTCTAAGGAGGAAATGATGCAGAAGATACAAGAAATGAAGGAAAAACGCAAAGCTATTTTAGAATCTGTTTTAACGGATGAACAAAAATCTAAATTGGCTACGATGGAAGCGGAAAGAGAAGCTAAAATGAAAGAAAAAATGGCTAAAATGCAGGTCATGATGGAAGAAATCAAAGCTTATAAAAAGGAGAACATCGACCCTGTAATGGAAGAGAAAAGAGCCGAATTAGATAAAAAAATGAAAAAGAAAGACCGCAAAGTTATCGATAAATTAAGAGATGTAGTTCAAGAAATCAGAACAGAATTGGAAGCCAATAAAGACGAAATGATGGCGGCTCCTCATCATAGAGGTAAAAGAGGTTTCAAAGGCGGTGATGAAATGATGAAACTGTGGCAAGAAAACCAAGAAGATTTTGAAAAAGCAATGGAAATTGTAGAAAAATATGGTGACGAAATTGATGCTTCTTTAGAATCTATGGAATCTTATCACGAAACGTGGATGAAAGATATGGGAGCTATCAAAGAAAAACATATGGGTGAAATGAATCACCCTCATCACAGAGGTAAAAAAGGGCATCCTCACAAAGGCATGAAAGGAAAAGGCTCTTGTTGTGATAAAGATAAAAAATGTTGTGAAGGTAAATCTTGTGATAAATCAAGTTGTACCGCTGATAAATGTGACAAAGGAGCTAAAGAAGAGAAGAAAAAAGCGATGATGGACAAAATGAAAAACATGAAGCGTCTTGGTTTCTTGTTAATGCCAAGTGAAATGGAAGAAGAAATCACAAGAGAGATTATGCCTAATAGCTTAAATTTATCTGCTAAAGTATTCCCTAATCCAAGTAAAGACCAAAATACATTACAATTGAATATCGAACAAGAAGGCAATTATAGAATTGCTTTGTATAATGAAACTGGTGCTGAAATCAGAGTCATTTCTGATGAGAATTTAAGCGTTGGTGAGCATATATTCGAAACCAACTTAGGTCAATTACCTAGCGGTATTTATTATTATGTAATTACAGATGGGAAAAATGCTTCTACTCAAAAATTCATAAAGAAATAATACCAATCCACATTGAAAAATACACCTTAGCTTTTCTGTAAAGATTTGA
>JAHDBK010000524.1 GCA_020630455.1 Saprospiraceae bacterium | reverse complement strand
ATGAGTATTGGCTTAGGATTTGTTATTGAATACTGATTTTCTATAACTAATCCCCCATTTTGCTAATTCATCTATAATAGGTTGGAGGCTTTTTCCATTTTCTGTAATAGCATATTTGACGGTCACAGGTTTTGTATTCATTACTGTTCTACTTATAAGTTGATTCACTTCCAAATCTTGAAGTTCTTTGGATAGCATTTTAGTACCTATGCCATCTACTTCTCTCAACAAATCCATAAAACCTAATTTACTCCCTTCAATTAAGGTACCCAAAATATGAAACTTCCATTTTCCTGATAATATACTCATGGCATCACTTATGGCCTGCATTCTAACACGACAAATTGGAGTGTCATTGACAATTGCTTTCTTTTTCATTTAATTCTTTTTTAGCTTAGTAGTTTCCTTTAGGAAAGTACTTTCCAAAAGGAAATCCATATCAAATATATCATATAATTATCATAAATTTGAATTATGAATATTAAAAAACTATATATATATCTAATGTTTTTAATTGTAAGCAGTAATTCTTGTCAACTACAATCTAATTCTACAAAAATGAAAGAAAATCAATCTAATAAGAATCCTCTTTTATGTGAGCCACAGAGTGGCATATGCGAAATTCCTAGCGATAAAGTCAATAAAACTAAAGCAGTTTCCAAAAAAGAAAATAATAGACAACTTAAAATATTGTATTTTACAGATCCAATATGTTCTTCTTGTTGGGGAATTGAACCACAGCTGAGAAAATTAAAATTAGAATATGGGGAAGAGATTGAAATAGAGTATAGAATGGGAGGTTTATTACCTGATTGGTCTTACAATAGTGGTGGGATTAGTAAACCTTCTGATGTTGCACATCATTGGGATGAAGTGAGTATTCATTACGACATGCCAATAGACGGAGATGTTTGGCTTGAAGACCCTCTAGATTCTTCCTACCCTCCTTCTATAGCTTATAAAGCGGCACAAATGCAAAATCAGTATAAAGCAGACTTATTTTTAAGAGAAATCCGAGAAATGGTATTTTTAAAAAAGCTAAACATTACAAAATGGGAACATCTAGAAACAGCTGCAAAAATATCAGGCTTAAATGTCAAGGAATTTAAATCTGATTATGAAAACAAGGCTAAAGAAGAATTTTATCAAGATTTAGCAATCGCTAAACAATATGGTGTAAGAGGATTCCCAACAATTTTCTTTTTAGGTGATAATGGTCATCAACAGATGGTTTATGGTTCAAAACCTTATGTCCATTATGAAAATGCTATGCAAAATATCCAAACAAATATTAGTAAAAACAACTATGCTAAAAATTGGGAATTCCTTTTCACCAAATTTAAATCTTATACCGCCAAAGAATTTTCAGAGTTATCGGGAAAAAACAGAAATGAGGTGGAAGGTTTTTTAGATGATTTGGTTCAAAAGGGAAAATTAGAAAAATTAAGTACTAAAAACGGTGCTCTTTGGACTTTAAAAGCTTCAAACTAAGATTATTTATGAAAACTAGACTAATTTGTTGATGATTTATATCACAATACTATTATTTTAAATTTTTAATATCATTGAGTGTTTTAATATTTTTATTTAAATATTGCCATTTAAACCAATCAATTTTATTATTGCGAAGATGAAGGGTGAGTAATTTTTTATTTTCATTAATAAAATAATAATGATTAACATCTTTGAAATGGGGCATTCCGTATAATTCTATAATTGAATCAATATTTTGACCTACTAAATTGGCATTTTTCAAATCTTTATCTACTCTTATGGAAAATATTTCTAATAGCAAATCTCTGTCTTCTTCAAATATTCCTATATCTTTTCCTTTTCTATATGAGATAATTTGTGTTCCTCTTTCTATATTATCGAATAAAAAGAATCTTAGAAAAATTCCTTCATAATTGGGTTTATAATAAATGCTTTTATTATCAATTCCACCTGAATTAGCAGCTCTCTTAATTATTTTGTATTCTTGGAAATCAAGGGGGTTTTCAAGGAAGTTATTAAGAGATGTACTCTTCTCTTTTTGGTTTTCTCTAAAAATCTTATTTTGACTAACTGTATCGAATACTTGATTTAAATTGAGTGTTCCTGATTCACCAATTTGTATAAGAGCTTTTCCAATACTTAAACTTAAATCTTTTAAATCTGATTCTAATTCAATTATATTTTCTGAATTGTCTTTTTTTAATTTTGCTTGAATTGTATCTCTATTTTCATAATAATTTTGATTCATTTTTACATCTGTTATATAAATAAAGCTATTGGTAAAAATTCCTTGCGGAGACAAATAAAAACTTGCATTATTATTAATTTTATAATTATTATAAATAGATAATTCTAATAATATTTTACCTCGAACAGTTTCAATCTTATTTACTACTCCGACTTCAACATCATTCATTTTTATTGGTGTAAGCAGTCTTATTTCATCTTTAAAATCATCAATAAAAAGATACAATTTATAATTTCTAGTAAAGATATTATTCCCTTTGATAAAATTATAACCAAAAATGAGCATTGAAATACTCACAATAAAAAGCATTCCAATTCTTAAATAGTATTTTTTTTCTTTATTCATTCAATAGACCTTATACTAGTACATATATCCTAATAAATCTAAATAACCATCTTGCCATATTTTATCTGAAATGGGTTTGAACATGAAAAAAGCATCGTCTATTTTTTCGTTTCCTAATCCAAGACTGATGTGTTCATCTATTTTTAGCCAATGAGTAGTAATTTCAGTAGTTCTAAAACCTAATTTTGTATAATAAGAAGGACTATCTGTTACTAAAAAAAGGAAATCAATATTATTATTATTTTCTTGGGCTATTTGTTCTAATTTTCCAAGTAATTGCTTTGCTATTCCTTGACCTTGATAATTTGGAGCAACGCATAAATCTATAATTCCAAATATTTTAATTGCCTCATTATTGAGATTCATCACCCTATAATCAATAGCCACTTGACCTATTACCTTATTATCATCAATTGCTAAGATGCGATAATGCGGTAATTGTTTAAAATAATCTCTATTATTAAACCCAACACCTTGAAAACAATTCGTCAATAAATGATTTATCTGATTGGATGTATTTTGGTCTTTTTGAAATTCATTGATGAATTTTAATATCATT
>JAHDBK010000523.1 GCA_020630455.1 Saprospiraceae bacterium | reverse complement strand
AGTCATTTAGAACATACTCTAAATACGCTCTTAATAAAGTAGTATTTGTATTTGTTTTTATAAAAAATAAAGAATTTTCTTTATTATTAGTTATTTTGAAATCTAATATCTATTATCTGATAGTCTATAATAATTAATAATGGCTAAGATAAAAAGACAGCTTTATTATTTTTATTAGAAATATCTACTTCGATGTTATCATTTAATGTAGTAGCTAAGGAAAGCCCGATGTAATTGGAAAAAATGGGAAAAGATTTATGTTCTCTATCCACTAATACCGCCACTTCTACTTTTTTAGGAATAATACTCAATAAAGGTTGTATAGCAAAAAAGATAGTTCGCCCAGTATTAGCAACATCATCTACAATAATTACGACCTCATTTTTTAAAGAATGAATGTCAGTTTCAATACTAATTTCTTCTTTTAGAGGACTGGCAGGGTTCAACCTTATTCTAGTCAATTGAATATCAATACCAGACATGATTAATAATTGTTGTTCTAGCAATTGAGCAAAAGCATAACCATTATTATTAATACCAACAAGAATGATATTTTTTGCTTCAAAATTCTTTTCTAAAATTTCAATAGCAATTCGCTTTATTTTTTGCTCTATTTGCTTATTATTTAATATTTGCATGATATTCTTAGTTCTAATTCAATCTAATTTAGTACAAATTTGAAATTTTTTTTTAAAAATAAATGAAAATCTTTATTTTCTTTTCTAATTTTAATATTTTGCAATCTCAAAAATAAAAATTAAAATATGACACAGCAAATTGCTTTTGCCATTTTATTTGTAGCCGCTTTTGGCTTTGCTTTTAAAAAATACAATAGAATTTTTAAAAACATTAACTTAGCTAAAGGTAGGTATGATGCAGACGGAGATGATTTTACCAGATTAAAAAATATGACTCTTGTAGCTTTTGGGCAACAAAAGATGTTCAAGCGTATTGTTCCAGCCATTTTGCATTTATTCATTTATGTAGCTTTTTTATTTACACAAATTGAATTAATTGAAATATTAATTGATGGATTTTTTGGGACACATCGCTTTTTTAGACCGAGTTTGAGTCAAATTAGCATTCCCTTTTTAGGAGATTTATATACCATAATCATTTCCTCTATTGAAGTATTATCCGTTTTAGCATTTATAGCAACAGTGATTTTCTTATTTAGAAGGAATTGGCTCAAAATACCTCGATTCCATAATCCAGAAATGAAAGGTTTTCCTTTTTGGGACGGTAATATTATTTTAATATTAGAAATATGGTTAATCATTTGTATCTTCCACATGAATGGAGGAGATGAAGTACTATATAATAATGGTTGGGCTCACGCAGAAGGAATGCCTTATCACGAAGTAGGTTCTTATGGTTTTTGGATTAGTCAACACGTTGGACCAATGTTGTTTGGATGGATGGCTCAGCACGGTGAGTTTGGCGAATGGTTATTGAATATAGTAGAGCGTTTTGGTTGGTGGGGACACATCATTACCGTGTTTGGCTTCCTAGTATATTTACCATTCTCTAAGCATTTACACATTATGTTTGCTTTTCCAAATACTTATTTTGCCCCTGTAAATTCTAGAGGAGAAATGGATAATATGCCTGAAATCATGAACGAAGTAAAAATGATGATGGGCTTAGCAGAACCAGACCCTAATGCAGACCCCAATGCAGATTTTCCAGAGTTTGGAGCTAAAGATGTATTCGATTTGCATTGGAAAAACATCTTAGATGCCTATACCTGTACGGAATGTGGTCGTTGTACCTCTGTTTGTCCTGCTAATATTACAGGTAAAAAATTATCTCCAAGAAAAATAATGATGGATATCAGAGATAGGGTGACCGAAGTAGGAGAGAACTTAGAAAATGGAACGCATAATTATAGTGATTATGATGATGGAAAATCACTTTTCGATTATATTTCTAGAGAAGAAATTCACGCTTGTACGACTTGTAATGCTTGTGTAGAAGCATGTCCAGTTATGATTTCTCCTCTTGATCCTATTTTACAATTGAGAAGATATGAAATATTAACTGAATCGGCTGGACCAAGTGATTGGGTGCCTATGTTTACTAGCCTTGAAAATGGAGGTTCTCCTTGGCAGGTAACAGACGCACGTGATAAATGGACAGAACAGTAGCGTCCATTTGCTAATGGACGCTATGTTCATTTGCCAATGGACGCTATGTCCATTTTCCAATGAACTAGCATTAATTTGCCAATAAATACGTCCATTTTATTAAAATTATTTAGAAATTAAATTTGAAATTATTTCAATATGCAAGATAAAAAAGTAGAAATCCCAGTAATGTCTAATTTAGCCGCACAAGGAGTAGAGCCAGAAGTATTGTATTGGGTAGGATGTGCAGGTAGTTTTGATGCTAGAGCTCAAAAAGTAGCCGTAGCATTTGCTAAGGTGATGAATGCCGCTCAAATTTCATTTGCAATCCTAGGTCAAGAAGAAAGCTGTACAGGTGACCCTGCTAGAAGAGCTGGTAATGAGTTTGTTTTTCAAATGATGGCATTACAAAATATTGAAACGCTCAAAATGTATAATGTAAAGCGTATCGTAACAGCTTGTCCTCATTGTTTCAATACTTTGAAAAATGAATATCCTGCCTTGGGAGGTAATTATGAAGTCATTCACCATACCCAATTCATCAATGACCTGATTAAAGAAGGTAAAATTACACTAAAGGGTGGGGGAGCATTTCAAGGAAAACGCATTACTTATCATGACTCTTGCTATTTAGGTAGGGTTAATGGCGTTTATGAAGCACCTAGAGAAGTTTTACAAGCTCTAGATAACGATTTGTTCGAATTAAAACGCAGTAAAACCAATGGTCTTTGTTGTGGAGCAGGAGGCGCTCAAATGTTTAAAGAAGACGAAGAAGGTGATAAACGCATCAATATAGAAAGAACCGAGGAAGTCCTTGAAACAGGTGCCGAAGTCGTCGTCGCTAATTGTCCATTCTGCATCACTATGCTTCAAGATGGCATGAAAGCCAAAGAAAAACAAGATGAAGTCATGGTAGTCGACATATCAGAAATGATTGTGTCTAATAATAGGTTGTAGTACATTGTTTAGGTAATAGACATTAGACATTAGACATTAGACATTAGACATTAGACATTAGATTTTAGATT
>JAHDBK010000009.1:4392-19541 GCA_020630455.1 Saprospiraceae bacterium | reverse complement strand
AAACAAAATTCTTATTTCAAAAACTCAATAAACTTATGTTACAGTGTACTAAGTATAGATTGTTATTAAACATATTTTTACGAGATCTCAAAAAATGAAATTTAAACTCATTTTACTCTTACTTTTTCTTAATGCCATTTCTCTGTTTTCAGAAGAAAACAAACCTCCTATGTATTTTGATGCACTCACGATTAATGAAGGTTTGTCTCATAATACGGTATATTGTATGATGCAAGATACCTATGGTTATGTATGGATTGGTACTCAAAATGGTCTTAATAAATACGATGGTTATAATATAAAAGTTATACGTACTAATGAAGAAGACTCAAAAGGATTTAAAGGTAAAATTATTACAGCATTACTAGAAGATAGTAAAGGTAATATATGGGTAGGTACAAGGAAAAATGGCATTAATATTAAAAATAGTAATACAGGAAAATTTACAAACTTAAACGCCATTTTTAAAGTAATAGAAGGCTTTGAAATTACTTCTTTTTTGGAGGACGACGAACAAAATATATGGATTGCTACTAATGGAGCAGGTTTAGTGAAATACCATCCAGATAATCAAAATATTATTCATTTTCATACTTCTAATAATAATATTAATAATGATATTGTTTTTGATATTAAACAAGATAAATTTGGCTTTGTTTGGATTGCAGAATATACAGATGGCATTTCTTATTTAGATGAAGATAATACATTCAAGAATACCATAGTTCATCCTGATTTTACAGGTTATAGAAGGAAAATATTAGTAGATGATGATTATTTATGGATAGGGACAGAAAGAGGAGGCGTGTTCAAAGTGAATTTAATTAAAAAAGAATTCGAAAAAGAATATTTAAGTACATCATCTGTGGGATTGAGTTCAAACCTTGTTAGAGGTTTGTACAAAAATGATAAAAATGAATTATTTATTGCAACAGATGGAGAAGGATTGAATATTTTTAATGAAAACAATATGAAAGTTAATCATTATGAATATGAACCTAATCAGTCGTTTTCTATTAATAGCAATGCACTCTTTTGCTTTCTTGAAGATAAATCGGGTAATATTTGGATTGGGACATACAATGGTGGCGTTAATATTTGTAAAAAAAATAAAACTTGGTTTGAGTTAATTGCAGCTAATGTTGATAACCTCAAAAGCCTAGACCAACGTTCTATATTAGCGATCCATGAAACCCAAAATGGAGATATATGGCTAGGAACTGATGGAGGAGGAGTCTGTTGGTTGGATAAAGAAAATAATGTTTTTTCTTCTAAAACTTTTAATCATATTCCTAATCAACCTAATACAATATCTGGAAATGTTGTAAAAACTATATATGAAGATTTTGATGGAAATATTTGGATGGGATTTTTTGGTGCTGGCTTAGATAAGTACAATCCTAAAACAAAAAAAATTATTCATTATGGTAATGAGAATGGTTTAAATGGTAGGAATATTTGGACGATTGCCCAAAGAAAAAACGGTGAATTGTGGTTCGGTACACTAGGAGATGGTATTAATATTTTTAATCCTAATACGAATGAATTTAAATATATAGTACATAATCCTAATGACCCTCAATCTATCCCTGCTAATAGTATAATGGTTTTGTTAGTAGACAATAATGAAAATGTATGGATTGGAACACAAGATAATGGCTTGTGTATTTGGAATGAAAAATTGGGTTTCAAGTATTTTAATAATGAAAATAATAATGCTCATATAGGCAATGAAATTAGAACTATTTTCGAAGATAGTAAAGGGAATATATGGATAGGAACAGAGGATCATGGGCTTAGCTTATGGCAAAGTGAAGACGGATTTAAAAATATCTCTAAATCCCAAGGTTTAATTGCAAATAGTGTAATGGGAATCACAGAAGATTCACAAGGCTTTATTTGGGTGACTACTTATGATGGAATTAGTAGAGTGAATCCTTCTAATTTTAATGTCATGAATTTCTATTTTAAATCTAATCAATTCAATCAAATGTCGATTTTGACTTCTTCTTCTGGACGTTTATTATTTGGTGGTATTAAAGGATTGAATACGATTTATGGTGATAATGTAATAGAAACGCAACCTCAACCCGATTTGATTTTGACTGATTTTAAAGTCTTTAATAAAAGTATTCCTGTAGGGAAATTAAAAGATGGAAGGACCATCCTAGATACCAATATAGAACGGGTTCAAAATATACAACTACAATACTATGATAATTCCTTTTCTTTTAGATTTGCTGCAATAGATTTTACCTATACAAATGCATTTATTTATGAATACAAAATGGAAGGCTTCGATGAAGAATGGCAACAAACTTCTAAGGGACAGCCTAGTGCTAATTATACCAATATAGACCCAGGTAAATATACCTTTAAAGTGAGATTGTTAGATAAGCAAATTGCTGTTAATGTAATTATTTCTCCTCCATTTTGGACGACACCTTGGTTTAAATTGACTACTTTTTTGATTCTTGCTTTTGCAATTTTAGGCACGGCATATCTTTTCTTCAAAAGAAGAGAAGCTACCCATCAACAAAAATTATTAGAAGCAGAAAGCCAAATCCTTCAATTGACAAATGAAAAATTAGCATCAGAAGTTAATGCCAAAAATTCAAAACTCATGTTTTCTTCTATGCAAATGGCATACAAAAATCAAGTGCTTGGAGATATCAAAAAAGATTTAGAAAAAAATATAATTGAGCCCAATAGAGGATTAAGAGCAATTTTGAGAAAGTTAGAAACAGAATTAGAAAATAAAGATTATTGGGAAGAATTCAATATTTACCTCAATGAAGTAGACCAGGATTTTGTCAAATCTCTCGTCGCTCAACATCCTGAATTAACTAAAAATGATATACGTATAAGTACCCTAATTAGACTGCAATTGAACACCAAAGAAATCGCTTCTTTATTAAATGTTTCTACAAGAGCTGTAGAAAAAAGTAGACAAAGATTAAAAAAACGCTTAAATTTGTATAAAAATCAAGATTTAGATAAGTATATTTTGAACTTTAACTCGAAAAAATAATTCCTATCTATATGGAAAATACTTAATTAATATTTGGTGTTTGCCCTTGTTTATAAAATATAATAATGGTGTCGTAGTATTGTCGTATATAAAAATTAATAAAAATTATATATATTCTTTAAGTTTGTTTAACAATTTTTAAAAATAACTAATTCTTTTAAATTCTTAAATTTAATTATTATGATAAAAAATAGACTTTTTACGTTTTTAATGCTTTTTTGCACAATCGGAATGTTGAATGCTCAAACAACAGTTCTCGATTTTGAAACAGATGCAACTTCAGCAGAATTCGAATATTTTGGTAGTGGTGCCCTCGATGGAACTAAAAATAATATTCTAGCCAATCCTGATGCTTCAGGTATTAATACTAGTGCAACTGTTGGAGAAATTATTAAACCAGCAGGTGCTCAGTTATGGGCAGGTTGTGTCGCAGATTCTTTAATGCAAATGCCTGACTTAATTACCGTTGATTTAACCACAGATACAGATGTCTGTATGCATGTTTGGATGGCTGAAGCAGGTAATGTAATGCTGAAATTAGAAGATGGAGATCAAGGAAACTGGGAACAATTACAAGAAGTAAGTACAACAGGTCAGTGGGTAGAAGTATGTTATAATACGCTTTTAGCGGACGGTGCAGGCTCAGGTTCTGTTGCTGCAGGTGGTACATACAAAAAATTAGTATTATTCTTTAATTTTGGAGATGAATTCCCTCCTGCCGATAAAACTATGTACTTCGATAATATAGAAGTTAGACCTTCTGCAGCTACCGTTTCAGATTTGACTTTATCAGTTGATATGAATGACTATGCAAACGCTTTTACAACAGTATATGTAACAGGTGATTTCAATAACTGGGGATATACTGCAATGACAGATGCGGATATGAATGGTGTTTGGGAAGGTACCGTTGCTGGTTTAGATCCAGGTGCTTATGAATATAAATTTGCAGTTGATAATGGTGCAGATACAGAAATGCTTGATTTTAGTGCTTCTTGTTTACAAAATGGAAATAGATTTGTAAGTGTTTCAGAAAATACAACTCAACCAACAGTATGTTGGAATTCTTGCTATACTTGTGGTGCATCAGTCATGATTACCTTTAATCTAGGGGAAGCAGGTATTACAGTTGATCCCGCTGGTTTATTTATTGCTGGTGGAGGTAATTTTGGAGTTCCTGGTGATAATCCAATGAGTGACCCAGATATGGATGGAATACACACCATTACATTTGAAAAAGAAATGGGCTTTAGCTCATACTTTACATTTACTAATGGAGCTTGTTCAGCCGATTGGTCTTGCAAAGAGCAAATAGCAGGAATGTCATGTTCAAACCCAGACAATTTTGATGATAGATTATTAAATCCAGTAATGCAAGATACTATTTATAATACTTGTTTTGGACAATGTACGGAAACTACTGATTGTGCTATTCCTAATATGTATGATTTGACATTAAAAGTAGATATGAATGATTATGCAGATGCATTTACTACTGTTTATGCTTCAGGTATGTTTAATGGCTGGAGTGCAGATGCTAATCCGCTTGATGATTCAGATATGGATGGTGTTTGGGAAACGACTATTAGTGTAGCAGAAGGAGATTATTTTTATAAATTCCAATTAGATGGTTGGGTAGTACAAGAAGGGTTTGATGCAAATTCTGGTTCTTGTGTAGCAGATAATAATGGAAACTTTGACCGTTGGGTTTCTGTAACAGAGGACACAGAAGTTTGTTTCGATTGGAGTACTTGTGATGCTTGTTCTGTAACTAATGGATTTGCTAGTTTAGATGTTGATAAAAATATCTTTACTATTCAACCAACTCTAGTTGATGACCAAACAGTATTAACTTTCGGTGATACATTCAACGATGAAAAAATAATCCGTGTATTCAATTCAATCGGACAATCTATTAGAACGATTAATGTACAAGGAGGATTTAATAATTATGTTTTAAATACTTCTACCATTGATAATGGCTTCTATTTCATTAATGTAGAAACAGAAGGAAAAATTCAAACAAGTAGAATTGTTATTAATCATTAATATAGTTTAAAATTCATAGCTATTTCATTTATTGAAATAGCTATGTTTTTTTTAGTTAGAATTTTATTATAATAAAAATTGAGAGCATGTTTAAAAATTCTCATAAAGATTAAAATTTAAACACACTCCAGCTTAAGACGAATATTTCAAATAATTTTAATTATTAAAATATATAAAGTATGAAACGACCTTATTTGATATTTTTACTCTTATTTATTTGCCAATTTTCAATAGCGCAAATTGAAGTCACAGGTATTGTTACTGATGGCGGAGATGAATCTGAATTAATTGGTGTTACCATTATGGAAAAAGGAACTGAAAATGGTACTGTATCGGACTTTGATGGCAGTTTTGCCATGACTGTTCAAGATGAGAACGCTGTCCTAGTTATATCCTATGTAGGATATGCAACCCAAGAAATCACAGTGGGAAGTGAAAGAATTTTTAATGTAACAATGTTACAAGATGAAAACTTAATCGACGAAGTAGTCGTAATCGGTTATGGTGTAGCCAAAAAGAAAGTAGTAACAGGTGCTATCTCTAAAGTCAAAAGCGAAGATTTAGAAGATATGCCCGTTACGAGAATTGAAAATGCCTTACAAGGTAGAACATCAGGAGTGAGAATTACTTCTGCTTCTGGTCAACCAGGTGAAGGAGCAATGGTTAGAGTAAGGGGAACAACTTCAATCAATGGTAGTGAACCATTATATGTAGTTGATGGAGTTCCTATCGGTGGTGGTATTGATTTCCTAAGCCCAGGAGATATAGAGTCTATTGAAGTATTAAAAGATGCAGCATCTGCTTCTATTTATGGAACCAGAGCAGCTGCGGGGGTTATCTTAGTAACTACTAAAAAAGGAGCGAATAAAGATAATCTTCAAGTAAATTATAATATGTATTATGGAATCCAAAACCCTTGGAGAAAATTACCGCTTTTAAATGCAACTGAATATGCTACGATAATGAATGAAGCATCTGTAGCTGGTGGTGGTGGTGTTATTTTTGAAAATCCAGCTTCTTACGGAGAAGGTACAGACTGGCAAGATGCTGTTTTTAATGATAATGCTCCAATTCAAAATCACGAATTCAGTATAGCTGGTGGAAATGATCGTTCAGATATTTATACTTCTTTTAGTTATTTTGATCAAACAGGTATCGTTTCTCAAGCTCAATCTAGTTATGAAAGAATTACGGCTCGTTTTAATTCTACCCATAAAGTCAATGATTTCTTTACTATTGGACAAACCTTAGCATATACAAAAATTAAAGGTATTGGAGTTTCAACTAACTCAGAATTTGGTTCTCCTTTGAGTAGAGCAATCAATATTGATCCGATTACACCTATTTTGGAAACAGACCCAGAAGTATTAGCAACAAGCGTATTTAGTGATTTTCCAGTAGTAACAGATGAAAATGGAACACCTTATGGTATTTCTCAATATGTAACTTCCGAAGTAGTAAATCCTGTTGCAGCATTATCTATTCAACAAGGAGAAGGTTCAAGTGATAAAATTGTAGGTAATGTTTTTGCTGAATTATCATTCTTGGATGGCTTTAAATTGCGTTCTTCTTTTGGTATTGATAGAGCATTTTGGTTCAATGAATGGTTTACACCTATTCATTATTTAAATGCAACGAATAGAGCGGATTTAACAAATTATGGACGTGCTCAAAATAGAGGCTTAAGTTGGATATGGCAAAATACATTATCATATTCAAAGTTATTTGCTGACAGACATAACGTAACAGTATTATTAGGTCTTTCATCTGAAAAAAACCAAGGACAAGGAATTGGAGGAAGTGTTCAAGATATTCCTGTTGATAATATTGAAGATGCTTCTTTAGGTTATCAAACAGACCCAGAAAGTCAACTATTTTGGGGATATGAGTACTTAGGAACTTTAGCTTCTTACTTCGGTAGAGTAATGTATAATCTTGATGAAAAATATTTATTCTCTTTTTCAATGAGAGTAGATGGTTCTTATAAATTTGGTAGAAATAACAAGTTTGGTAATTTCCCTTCTGTATCTTTAGGTTGGGTAGTTACTGAAGAAAGTTTCTTCCCTGTTAATGATTATGTCAATTTCTTAAAAATAAGAGGTTCTTGGGGTGTTAATGGTAGTGACCAAATTCCTGATTTTTCTTATACATCTACTGTAGGTGATGGTCGTAATTATACTTTTGGACAAAATGACATTCTTACCAATGGTGCAACTCCTAATAACCTACCTAATCCTGATTTGAGATGGGAAGAAACAACTCAAATAGATATAGGTTTTGATGCTAAATTATTTAAAAAATTAGAATTGACTTTTGACTACTTTATCAAGAAAACAGATGATATGTTATTATTTGTTGATGTTCCTGATTTCGTAGGTATTGCAGGAGGTTATGGTAATATTGCTTCTTTAGAAAATAGAGGAGTTGAACTTGAATTAACTTATAGCGATAAATTAGCCAATGGATTTTCTTATGGAATAAGTGGTAATGTTTCTCATGTTGAAAATGAAATCACATTCTTAGGTGAAGATAAAGAATTTTTATTTGGTGCTACTTTCGGCCCTCAAGGTTTACAAATTACTAGAACTTCTGTTGGTTTACCAATCGGATATTTCTATGGTCATCAAACAGATGGTATTTTCCAAACTCAAGAAGAAATCAACGCTTATGTTGGAGCTGATGGTACACCAATCCAACCAGAAGCAGCACCGGGTGATTTCAAATTTGTAGATTTGAATAATGATGGAATGATTGATGATGAAGATAGAGGATTTATCGGTGACCCTACTCCAGACTGGACTTATGGTCTTAACCTTACAGCAGGGTGGAAAGGTGTAGATTTTGTATTATTCGGACAAGGTCAAGGTGGTAATCAAATTTTCAATGCAACAAGAAGATTTGATTTACAAATGGCTAATTATCACGCTTCTGTTTTAGACAGATGGACAGGACCAGGTACTTCTAATGATTTCCCTAGATTGACAATGAATGATCCTAATAAAAACTTTAGTAGAAGTTCTGACTTCTTCTTACAAGATGGTGATTTCTTCAGAATCAAAACTTTACAAATTGGTTATAACTTACCTACTAGGGTTTTGGAAAAAATGAGATTTAAAAATCTTAGAATCTATGTGTCTGGTAATAATCTTTGGACAATTACTAAGTATAAAGGATTTGATCCTGAAATTATTGGAGGTATTGATAGAGGTATTTATCCTCAACCAAGATTTTATTTAGTAGGTGTTAATGCTACTTTTTAATAATATTTAAGATTTATTAATTTTAAAAAAAATAATGAAAATGAAATTTAATAAATATATAATTTTAATCATCATTTGCTTAACAGCCAATTCCTGTACTAAAGACTATTTAGAAGTAGATCCTAGAGGTCTAGTTTTTGAAAGTAATTTTTATCAAACAGAGGAAGATGTCTTTAAAGGACTAGTAGCTGTTTATGATGTTTTACAATGGGGCGGTACTAATGGTTGGACCATGCAATTAGGTTTGTTAAATACAGCCTCAGATGATTGCTATGCAGGAGGCTCAGATGCTTCAGATCAACCGTCTTGGGTTGCTTATGATAATTTTACACTTGACCCAGATTTAGGCCCTCAAAGAGGACTTTGGCAAAAAGGCTTTACAGGTATTTATAGAGCAAATCAAATACTTGAAGTAGTAGATAGAGTTGAAGGACTTTCTTCAGAATTTGTAAATCGTACAAAAGCGGAAGCTAAATTCTTAAGAGCATACTATTATTTTGATTTAGTAAGATTTTTTGGAAATGTGCCTTTGTTTACAGCAGTAGTTCCAGTGGATCAAATTTATAATCAAACTCAAGCAACTCCTCAACAAGTCTATGCTCAAATTGAAGCAGATTTGAATGATGCTAGAAATACTTTTGAATTACCAGAAACACTCCCTCCAGATGAATTAGGAAGAGTAACTAAAGGTGCTGCTAGTGCATTATTAGGTAAAGTGATTTTGTATCAAAATGACGAAAGTAGAATGGCAGAAGCAGCTAGTGTCTTTGTTAATGATGTCATAGGAACAGGGCTTTATGATTTAGAATTCGACTTTGGCGATATTTTCAAACTAGATAGAGAATTTGGTGTTGAATCTGTTTTTGAAATCAATTATTCTGGAAACCAAAGAGGTGGTTGGGGTAACTTCGGAAACGGTACAGAAGGTAATTATAATGTTCAATTCTTCGGAATGAGAGATTATGTAGGACCTCTTTTTGCAACAGGTTGGAGCTTTTGTCCAGTTACTGAAAAATTAGCAGCAGCTATGCAAGGTGACCCTCGTATGGAACATACCATTATAGATGGTAATGAATTAAAAAACCAAGGAGCGAGCTATACTGAAGGATACCAAAATACAGATTATTTCATCAGAAAATATGCAGGTCTTCAAGAAGATAGAGCTTTAGATGGTGAACCTGCTCTAAATTGGTCTTATAACGTTAGAGAAATTCGTTACGCAGATGTTTTATTAATGGCTGCTGAAGCTTATGCTAGAGCAGGACAAGATGCTCCAGCTAGATCATATATCAACCAAGTAAGAGCTAGAGTAGGTCTGCCAGCTGTTAATTCTTCAGGTTCTCAATTATTAGATGATATCTATAAAGAACGTCAACTAGAATTAGCTACTGAAGGTCATAGATTTTTTGATTTAGTAAGAACAGGTAGAGCTGCTGCTGAATTAGGCGACCAAGGATTTGTTCAAAATAAAAGCGAATTATTACCTATTTCTCAATTTGAAATGGACATTATGAATGGTGCTTTTGTTCAGAATCCAGGTTATTAATAATTGTTTAATTATATTAAAAAATTAAAAATCATGAAATTTTTAAAATTTTGTTTTTTCATATCTCTTATAGGCATATTCTCTTCATGTGAACCTGCAATTGAAGATCATACTTTGTTAGGGGATTTACCTAATCCTAGCTTTGATATCATTCAAGGCAGTACTCCTAATGAATTCAGATTAGTAAATACCACTCCTGATGTATTCCTTACACAATGGGAAATTCAAGACCAAGGCTCTCTTGAAGGAGAAGATGTTACAACTACTATCTCTTTTATGGGTACTTATGATGTAACAATGACTACCTTTAATCAAGGAGGTCATGCCTCAGTAACTAAACAAGTAGTAGTTACTCAAGATGATCCTAATGCTTGTTTTGGATATTTTGAATTATTAACAGGTTGTTCTGAAAAAGTATGGAAATTAGCAGCAGAAGAAGGAGCATTATTTGTAGGACCTGATTTAGACAACCTTTGGTGGCAAAATAATGCAGGAGATGTAGATACTAGAGCTTGTCACTTTAATGATGAGTATATATTTAGAGCAGATGGCGAATATGAATATGATAATAAAGGAGATTTTTGGGCAGATAGTGATGCAAATGGTAATATATTCCCTGCAGACTTAGGACTAACGGTTGGCTGTCAGACTAGCGATGCTTGGCAAACTACTCCAGGTAATTATGCAGAGTGGGATTCAGGTGTTTATACTTTTACAGCGAATGATGCTGCTAATCAACTAACAATTAATGGTTTAGGTGCTTGGATGGGCTTATATAAAGTAGGTTCTGATGCAGAGGTCTCAACTCCTCAATCTTCTATTACTTATAATGTTCTAGAATTAACAGAAAATAGAATGGTACTTTGGGTTAATTTTGGACCAGGAGTATGGCGTTTTACATTTACATCTAATTAATAATTATTATGTTAAAAAATATATGGATTTACTCAGTTTTATTACTAATTGCATTTAGTATTTCTTCTTGTAAAGAAAATGGTGGTGGTGATAATAATAATGAAGAATTACCAAAATTAACCATTTCAAATGTGAGCTTGGTAGAAGGAGATGCAAATTCTAATTTTAGCTTTAAAGTTTCTAATAATTTTAGTTCTTCTAAAGAAATTTCATTTAATTTTCATACCGAAGAAGTCACCGCTGGTTTTGATATTGATTTTATCGAAACTTCGGGTACAGCTACTATCCCCGCAGGTGCTAGAGAAACTTATATAGAAGTAGAAATTGTTGGTGATATTTATTTGGAACAAGATGAACAGTTCAAATTAGTGCTTTCCAATCCAGTTAATGCCACCTTCTTGAATAACGAAGGAATAGGAACGATTAGAAATGATGATACCTTCGTTTTCGTTCCAGAAGATGGTTATATCACTCCAGAATCTTATGTCGGATACGATTTAGTATGGGCAGATGAATTTAATGGTACATCCATTAATTCTTCTAATTGGACTCATGAAATTGGTGGCCACGGCTGGGGAAATAACGAATTACAATACTACACTAGTAGAGCCGAAAACTCTTATATTAGTGATGGTAACCTAGTTATTCAAGCCAATCAAGAATCACATAATGGTTCTAATTATACTTCCGCAAGAATGATTACTGCTGGAAAACAAGAATTCACTTTCGGTCGAGTGGATATCCGTGCTATCCTTCCTGAAGGTCAAGGTATTTGGCCTGCTCTTTGGATGCTTGGTGGCAATTTTTGGGATACTGGTTGGCCAGCTTGTGGCGAAATAGATATCATGGAGTTAATAGGTCATGAACCATCTAAAATCCATGGTACTTGTCATTGGGGTGAACAAGGTCAAGGTTTTAGTAATAATTATGGCAATTCATATAGTTTAACCAATGGGAAGAAATTTTCTGATGAATATCACGTATTTTCTATTATTTGGGAATATAATACAATTCGTTTCTTAGTAAACGATACGCAGTATTTTTATTTTGATAATGGAAATGTTAGTGGTGCTTACCCTTTTAATGCTGATTTCTTCTTTATTTTTAATATTGCCGTTGGTGGCAATTGGCCAGGAAGTCCTGACAATACTACCGTATTCCCTCAGAGAATGCATGTAGATTATATTAGGGTATTTCAGCCTAACTAAAAAAATAACGATCATAAAATAAATAAAGAGTAATTAGTCATTTAAAAAAATTTAGATGACTAATTCTCTATTTAAGGAATAGTTAAGTAAATTAAAAGACAACAGATATTATACCAATCCACATTGAAAATACATCTTAGCTTTTCTGTAAAGATTTGAAGTATAGTCAATTGTGATAAAGTTGTAATGAATTATCCGATACGGATGCGTATTAGAATTTAGATTTGCATTTAAATAATAATAAAAAAATCTTTATTGTTTGGGGTTAAAGTCTTTTGTCTTTCTAGTACTTAGAGCATGTTTAAAAATTTATCATAGATATTAAAATTTAAACATGCTCTTATCTCTAAATTAATTAAAAAAATAATTTTCATGAAAAAAGGAATACTCATTTTTACCTTATTGTTCTGTTCTGTTCTACTATTCATGAATATGGATGTTAAGAAAAAAGATAAAGTAGAAGAATTACTCTCTAAAATGACGCTAGAAGAAAAAATTGGACAAATGAACCAATATTCTAGCTTTTTTGATGCAACAGGTCCAGCTCCTAAAAATGATGGTTATCAAAAAGAAAGATATGAACACATCAAAAATGGATTAGTTGGTTCAATGCTCAACGTAAGAGGAGCAAAACAAGTGAGAGAGATGCAAAAAATTGCAGTTGAAAATTCTCGTTTAGGTATTCCCCTTATTTTTGGATTTGATGTAATACACGGTCATAAAACAGTCTTCCCTATTCCTCTAGCCGAAGCAGCAAGTTGGGATTTAGAAGCAATTCAAAATGGAGCAAGAGTAGCCGCTATTGAAGCAGCAGCAGAAGGACTCAATTGGACTTTCGCTCCAATGGTAGATATTTCTCGCGATGCGAGATGGGGTCGTGTAATGGAAGGAGCAGGTGAAGACCCTTACCTCGGTAGCCAAATCGCAATAGCTCGTGTTACAGGTTTTCAAGGAGATGATTTAAGTGCTAATAATACTTTAGCTGCTTGTGCTAAACACTTTGCTGGCTATGGTTTTGCCGAGTCGGGTAAAGATTACAATACAGCAGATGTAGGTACTTCGACATTATATAATGTAATTCTTCCACCATTTAAAGCAGCTAAAGATGCTGGCGTTAGAACTTTTATGAATTCTTTTAATGAATTGAACGGTATTCCTGCTACAGGAGATAAATACCTGCAAAGAGATTTATTAAAAGGAAAATGGAATTTCAAAGGATTTATAGTATCTGATTGGGGTTCTATAGGTGAAATGATTGCTCATGGTCATGCCGCAGATGGACCTCATGCCGCAGAATTAGCACTAAGAGCAGGTTCTGATATGGATATGGAATCTCATTTATATATTCATCAATTAAAATCATTAATAGAACAAGGAAAAGCCAAAGAAGCTCATATTGATGAAGCTGTAAAAAGAATTTTACAAGTAAAAATGGATTTAGGACTATTTGATGACCCTTATAAATATTGTGATGAAGCTAGAGAAAAAGAATTGATTTATCACAAAGATCATAGAGCAGCAGCTTTGGATATGGCTAAAAAATCAATCGTCTTATTAAAAAATGAGGGCAATTTACTTCCACTTAAAAAAGAAGGAGAATCTATTGCTATTATTGGTCCTTTAGCTAATGATAAAAACAGTCCATTGGGTAATTGGCGATTAGGCTCTGAAGATAATATCGCTGTTTCTGTCTGGGAAGGAATGAGTGAATATAATAAGTCTAATAAACTGGAACTAGCTCAAGGGGTAAGATTAATAGATGAAAATCCTAATTTCCCTTCTCATGTGAAAATTAATTATACCGATAAAAATGGAATGGATGAAGCAGTTAAACTTGCCAAAAAATCAGATAAAGTAATACTTGTTTTAGGAGAACATGGATACCAATCAGGAGAAGGAAGAAGTCGTTCTGATATTGGCTTACCTGGATTACAACAAGAATTATTAGAAAAAATACACGCAGTCAATCCTAATATCATTTTAGTATTAATGAATGGTCGTCCTCTAGCTTTGCCTTGGGCAGATGAAAATGTCCCTGCTATCGTAGAAGCGTGGCAATTAGGAATTGAAACAGGAAATGCCGTTGCTGAAGTCTTATATGGAGATTACAATCCAAGCGGTAAATTGCCAATGACTTTTCCTAGAGATGTAGGTCAAGTACCTATTTATTATAATTATAAAAACACAGGAAGACCAGGCCCTAAAAATGAAGTGTTTTGGTCTCATTATACGGATATGACAAATGATCCATTATATCATTTTGGTCATGGTTTAAGCTATACTACTTTTAAATACTCTAATCTAAAAACAAGTATTAATAAAGAAAACAAAAAAGTAACCGTTGAAATCACTATCAAAAATACAGGAGATTATGACGGTACAGAAATCGCTCAATTATATATTAGAGACAAAGTAGCAACAATTACTCGTCCTGTGAAAGAACTCAAAGGATTTCAAAAATTAGAACTAAAAAAAGGAGAATCAGTAAATCATACATTCACACTCACTGAAAAAGAATTAGGTTATTTTGATAATCAAGGTGAATTTATGTTTGAAGCAGGCGATTTTGATATAATGGTGGGAGGAAGCTCCAAAACAGAATTATCTGAAACAGTTAATATTGCTTGGTAAATTATTTATTAAACAATTAAGTAGAAGGGTTGTTGTGGATTAGTTTTGATAGATGTATCTTCTCTTGATAAAGGTGTATATCTAGTAGTCATTAATGATGGTGAGTTAACCATCTCAAAAAGAATTATTATTCAATAATAATATAAATGATAAAGAATTTTTGTTATTTTTTATAATAAATAAGAACGTCAAACAATGAAAAGTTTAAAAAAAGTATTTTTCTTAATTACACTATCTATTACCTTTATTTTTAATGCACAAGGACAAGTACATATGTTAGAAACCTATGGCAAAGCAATCGTTAATCAAGAAGGGGATACCATTATTCTTAGAGGTATGGGATTAGGAGGATGGATGCTTCAAGAAGGTTATATGCTTCAAACAGCAGGTTTTGCTAGTGCTCAATATCAGATTAGAGAAAAAATAGAGGAACTAATTGGACCTGACGATACCGATTTATTCTATGAAAAATGGTTAGAAAATCACGTTAGAAAAATAGATATAGATTC
>JAHDBK010000009.1:0-4292 GCA_020630455.1 Saprospiraceae bacterium | reverse complement strand
AAAACAGTTGAATTGTGGCAAAAATTAGCTCAAAGATATGTAGGTGAACAGTGGGTGGCTGGTTATGATTTACTGAATGAACCCAATTGGGACTTACCGGGTGGAACAGCTCTTAAAGCCTTATATACTCAAATCATTGATTCAATTAGAATCGAAGACCCCGACCACATGATTTTTATTGAAGGAAATTGGTTCGCCAATGATTTTACAGGTCTAACACCTCCTTGGAGAGATAACTTGGTATATAGCCCCCATAAATATTGGTCTTATAATGACCCAGGTTCTATACAGTGGGCAATAGATATTAGAGATGCTCATAATGTCCCTTTATTTTTTGGTGAAAGTGGTGAAAATTCAAATGTTTGGTTTAGAGATGCTATCAGATTAATGGAAGATGAAGGAATTGGTTTCGCTTGGTGGCCTATGAAAAAAATAGAATCTATTTCTTGTCCACTTTCAGTTTATAAATCTAATAATTATCAAATATTATTAGATTATTGGTCAAATGGAGGAACACAACCTACAGCTGTTTTTGCAAAGACTACTTTATTACAATTAGCAGAAAACCTTAAATTAGAAAATTGCTTCGTGCAAAAGGATGTCCCAGACGCTATCATTCGTCAAGTACAAACTGATGAAACAAGACCATATAATAATAATGATATACCAGGTATAATCTATGCTACGGATTTTGATATGGGACGTGCAGGAATTGCCTATTTCGATAATGTAGATGCTGATTATCACCTTTCTACAGGCAGTTATACCGCATGGAATAATGGTTGGCAATATAGAAATGATGGTGTAGATTGTGAAAAATCATCTGATAATGTAAATTCAAATGGATATAATGTAGGGTGGATTGAAGGAGGAGAATGGATGCAATATGATATCAATGTACTTTTTGATGGAGTTTATGATATTAATGTTAGAATTGCTTCAGGAGATTTTACTGGTTTATTTTACCTTTCTGTAGATGGTGCACAAATAATTTCTCAAAGATATGTTCCTCATACAGGTGATTATCAAACTTGGGAAACCTTAACCATTCCTGATGTCGTCTTGACTACTGATATGGATAAATTGATTTTATATTCCATTGGAGGAGGTTATAATTTAGGGAGTTTACAGTTTAATTATACAGGAGCAATGTCTGAAATTGCAACTGAATTTTTAGTAGCTAAAACAACGATGAATACTACAATTCAATTAGAATTAAATAAACCATTAAATGCCTTGCCAAATAATGTAGAAAATGATTTTGAAATCTTTTCAAATGGAACACCTCTTACCATTTTAAATGCAGAATTAGATGCTCAAAATTCTAGAATAGTTCATTTTGAAGTAGATTATAATATTTTATATTCTGATAATTTAAAAATATCCTATAATGGAACTACTGTAACTTCAATTGATGGTTCATCTTTAGAAACTTTCTTCTTAGAAGATGTCGAAAATAGAGAACCTGTCTATCATCCTGTGCCTGGGACAGTAGAAGCAGAAGATTATTTTAATCATTTTGGAACACAACAAGAAAATACAAATGATACTGGAGGAGGTAAAAACTTAGCCTTTTTAGATGTAGGCGATTATATGGATTATTATATTAATGCAGCCTCTAATGGTACTTATACCGTGGATTATAGAACGGCCTCTGAAAGCGAATCTGGTGCAGTTAAATTACAAATTATTGATGAAAATGGAAATGCTACAGATATTCATAATGTTACATTTCCTGCTACGGGTAATTGGCAAACATGGACGACGACGACTAGCTCAAATTTTCAATTAAGCCAAGGGATACATCACCTTAGAGTGGTAATTACTCAACCCCAATTCAATTTTAACTGGTTAAGATTTAATTTAATAACTTCTAACCAAGAATTAGTGGAGCGTTTTGAAACTCTTTCTATGTTCCCTAATCCTACAGACGGAGAATTTACCATTCAAGGAAAATTAACTGAAAAAGATGATGTTATTATAGAAGTTTTTAATATCTTAGGACATAATGTTTTAAGTAAAAAATTAAATAATATTAAAGAATTTAGACAAGTACTTGATTTATCTAATCAAGCTGTTGGAAATTATCTGGTAAGAATTAAAACTACAAACGGAAGTCAAAAAACTATGATTTTAAATGTAAATTAAAAGTAGATGTTATAACGAAAAGTTTTTTGTCAAAAGAGACAATTTAGAGTATGTTTAAAAATTTATCATAAAGATTAAATTTAAAACATGCTCTTATACTAAATACACTGTAACATAAATTTATTGAGTTTTTGAAATAAGAATTTTGTTTAGAATCAATGAACGCCCGCAGCCTAATAGCCTTAGCTATTAAGGCGAGGACGTGAAGCAGAGTCAGAACAAAAGGCTCTTTCAAAACGTAATTTTATTTATGTTACAGTGTACTAAATCACAGTTAGAATGTATATTATAATTCTTTTGATTTTTTAAATTAGGCAAGGCATTTTTTGAAGGAATAGCAGGGATATTACTGAAAAAAATAACGAAGTATAATAAAAAAAGCATTTGAATTAAATGATAATTTTAACTATGATTTAGTATTGTCCAATCCATATTGAAAATACACTTTAGTTCTTCTGTAAAGACTTAAAGTATAGTCAGTTGTGGTGAAGTTATAATGAATTATCCGATACGGATGCGTATTCCATCTAGTATATATGTTTTAATGGTAAATAATACAATAGCATGAATTGATAAAGAATATTCTTTATCAATTCATGCTATTACAAGTAATAAAAATCACTCTGTTTTAAAAATAAACTCACTCATTATGAAGAATAAACTTTACACTATTCTCACATTATTAATAATGTGTTTGATTACAACTACAACAATTGCACAAACTACAGTACAAGATTGTACCACTGAAGGCGATGCGACTCAAGGAGATGATAGAAATGATTGGACTACCGACCCTGTCCAAAGTGAAGGCCTTATGACTGATTTTACCATACCTAATCCAGGTCAAAATGCCAACGGTTGTGACCCCTTATGGTTATCTGTTAATGTTTGTATAGATTTAATAGATGTTTCAACTAATGGTAATACAAATTGTAATCTTCAAGGAGTTTATGGAAATGTTTGGTTAGACCCTCCTGCCATGATGGACGGTAGTGGTGAAGTGAGAGATTGGGAAATAATAGGAGGTCCAGGTTGGGCTACTCAGCAATATTGTTTTGACCTAGTAACAGCAGGAGCAGATATTAATGCAACAACAGTAATTGGCGTAGATGTAATGCCCGCTGTTGATCCAAATACTGATCCAGATTGTCCAACTACAGGTGCAATTACAGGTGGTTTTATTTCTAATGTCGAATTTGATATCTGTATTGATTATACTTATACATATCCAGCCGTTCCAGATGCTGGGGCTGATGTTTCAGTTGGCTGTAATGCATCTGTTACTATTGGAGCAAACCCTATTTATGATGAAGCAACTGGCGCCACTTATGCTTGGAGTACTGGCGATAATGGTACCTTAAATACAGGTGGAAATCCTAATGATGATGATAATGGTCAAATAACAGTAACACCGACAGGAACAACAACTTATACTGTTACAGTTACAGAAAGTAATGGTTGTACAGGTACTGACGAAATTACTGTTACAGTAAGTGGTTCAATTACCGTTGATGCAGGAAATGATGCTTCTATTTGTAGTGGTCAATCTACTACTATTGGTGGTTCTCCTGTTGGAGATACAGGTAATACTTACCAATGGAGTACTACGGATTCAGGAACTTTAGGAGGGGGAGATAACGGTCAAATTTCAGTAAGTCCAACCACCACCACAACATATACTGTAACTGTGACGGATACAGGAGGATGTACTTCAACAGATGAGGTAACCATTACCATAACTGCTGGACCAACTGTCGATGCAGGTAATGATGCTTCAATTTGTAATGGCCAATCTGTAACAATAGGAGGTGCCTCTGTTTCGGATAGTGGGAATGATTACGAATGGAGTACTACAGATGCGGGAACAATAAATGGAGGTGATAATGGTCAAGTTTCAGTAAACCCAACGATTACAACGATATATACAGTAACAATAACGGATGCAGGAGGATGTACTTCAACAGATGAAATTACAATTACAGTAAATGCATTGCCAACAGCTACAGCAGGTAGTAATAGTCCAATTTGTGAAGGTTCAGATTTGAATTTAACCGAAAGTGGCGGCGATGCTACAAGTTGGTCATGGACTGGCCCAAATAGTTTCAGTTCTACCGACCAAAATCCAACGATAAATGGAGTAACTG
>JAHDBK010000008.1:18828-19616 GCA_020630455.1 Saprospiraceae bacterium | reverse complement strand
CATTAACTGGTCAATATAGTAGCTTAATAAAGACACAAAGGGAATTAACTTCAATTCTTGATGAAGTAGAACAAGGTCATGCCGATTTAGATAAAGAAATAGAATCGGTAACAAAAACTTTAGAAAAAGAAAATAGTCTGACTGAAAACTCAAAAAAACTTTATCAAAATCAGTTGGAGGAACTATTAAAAATAAAAGATACTAGAGAAAAATCTAGACAATCTTTAATTGATGAAGCTTTAGCTCTTGGTTATGCTGAAAAAGAATTAATAAAATATAGAAGAGGTCTAAGAAATGTAACCGACCAAGAACTACAAGATTTTATTGATAAAAACAAAGATTCCGCAAAATCTTTAGATCAGATAAATAAAATATTTGGAGAAGAAGAGTTCACTTCTTTAGATTCACTTAACACTAAGTTAAAGGAATTAAATAAAAGAAGAGGGGAAATAGATGCGTACAGTCAGGAGTATAAAGATTTAACCAAGGAGATCAACGCCACACAAGCCGAAATAAATACGATATTAGGTAAAGGCGGTAAAGTATCCAAAACTATTATAAAAGGCTCTATTGAAGCGTATGAAGCCTTAATAAGCGAGTTAAAGAAACTTAGGGACGGAACGGCAACCACTACAGAAGAATTTAAGAAGTTCGACGATCAAATAGCACAAACAGAGCGTAGTATTAGACTTTTAAAAGAGGGTGCTGATGCTTTAGATAAAGTTGATACAACCGTACAAGGTTTAGATACAGCTTCTTTTACAACTGGTTTAAATTATCCAGACCCC
>JAHDBK010000008.1:6246-18818 GCA_020630455.1 Saprospiraceae bacterium | reverse complement strand
AGAAATAAACAAAAAAATAACAGATCAATTAATAGCTAATAAACAATACGAAGCTAACGTATTAAAAGCTATTGAAGAGGGTAAATTAGCAGATGTTGTAGGTAGAACCGAAAAAGAAATAGCAGCATTAAAACAGGCTTCTGATTTAGAGGTTGAAGTAGCTAGGCAAAAAGAGGAAGCATTAGGAGAAGTTCAGGGTGCTATATTGGACGGCATACAAAACGTTTTTAATGCAAGGGTAGATAATATCGATGATGAGATAAACGCTAATCAATCCGCATTAGATGTAATTCTAGCTAGCACAACGGCATCGGACGAACAAAAAATAATAGCACAAGAAAAGTTTGCTAAAGAGGAAGCTAGGTTATTAAAAGAAAAAGAAAAAAGAGAAAAACAAGCCTTTTTAGTAAATCAAGGTCTAGCGCTTGCAGAAATAGCTATAAACTTAGCAAAAACAATTGTAGCTATAAATTTAGCGGCTGCAACATTAGACGCTGCGTTTCCTGGTTCTGGTTTATTATATAGAGGTGCAAATATACCTTTAGCCATATCAACAGCAGCAATTCAATCAGGTATAGTTTTATCTCAGGCAATACCCGCATTCTTTCAAGGTAAAGGACTTGATAACAACTATCAAGGTCAAGCAACCGTTAACGAATTGCCAGGACAAAGAGAGGTCAGGGTATCTAAAGACGGTAGGGTAGAACTATTTAAAGCGGGAATGCAAAAGACATTCGTAAAACGTGATGACGTTATATTCCCTTCTATATCAAAATTTCAAGAATCTTTTGAAGCTCCACCAATAAATGTAAAGAACGCATTTACAAAGCAATTGACGGCTAATCAAAATACAATAGATAGAATCATAAAAGAAAAGAATATAAGAAGCACAATAGACCCTACAGGTATAGAAAGGGCTGTTGAACGTGCTATGATGAAGTATGCTAATAGACCACAAAATATAACCGTCAAACTTAATAAGTCGGATAACTATAAAGGCTACTAATGTTAGGAAGAAGAAACAATGTAGAGTTTGCGTTGATCTCTCAAAGTAGGGGTAGGGTAGTTATACCTGAACCTATCAATTTTGAGGACGGAAACGGTAATATTTACGAAAGAGATTCAGAGTCTAAAGGTTTTTTAAAGACTAAATCAAATTCTTTAGAATTTCATGGAGAAGGGGCTGATTTTCTTATAGCACAATCTGCAACTAAAGGAATTTCAGAGGATATATTATTGCAAAGACGTTTAAAGTCTCAATATAGGCTTGATGAACGATGGGAAACGGTAAGCGAAACGTATTTAAGCGGAATAAATGAGTACGACGAAAGTAGATCACAGACGGTTGTAACTACTGAATCTGCATTAGGTGGAATTTATGCCGAGATAGAAAGCAAGATTGACGAGGAATTAGATATAAAGTCAAATATAAGTATAACGGGAGATGATATAGGGGAACTTGAAACGGTAGATTTGACCGTTACAGGGCGTGAAGTGTTTTTAGAGAGTAAGTTATCCGTTTTGGATGGAACGGTAATAGATGTTATTGAAGATGATGGTTTAAACGCTAGGTGTATTCCTTTTCAAGTTGATATTAATAGCGATCAAGAGAATATAACAAACGTTTTCGGGAATCAATTGTCTGCCGCTGGTGGTAATTATACTGATTTGTCCGCCGATAAATCCGCAAACTGTTTTTATACCGTTTCGGAACAAGATAAGCTTATAACATTAAACGGAAAAGTAAAGGTTAGAATATTAGATGAAGCTGCGGGTTTCGCTTCAATGGATTTAATTTTTTATGAAGATGGAGCTGATTTAAAATATAGCAATGACAGAAAAGTAAATTTAGGTGTTACTGTTGTGTCAGAAAATCAAACAATGGAATACACCTTTGTTAATTACGAAATAGAAGTACTAAAGGGGGACAGTATTACAATTGGTCTATTATCAGATGTTGCTTTCAATGATTTTAAATATGAAATCTTAGAAACTTCTATAACTATAACAGAGGATTCATACTTCAAGCCTACCACTTGCAAATGTGTTACACCTAAAGCAATGGGCGAAAGGCTTGTTTCTATGATAACAGGCAAAAAGAACATATTTAGGTCATCTTTATTCGATGACGGGGGCAAATACGAAAACCATTTAATTTCATACGGCTTTTATATTAGACAATTTCCAGATATAGTTAACGAGGGTACGGATGAAGAAAGAAGTATACCTTTTAACACCTCTTTAAAAGAGTTCTTAGAAAATTGGGATGCAATAGACCCTATAGCGTATTGGGTTGAAAAAGAGGGTAACTATGAAGTGTTTAGGGTAGAATCTTTAAAATACACGCAACAAAACTTTGTAGGTATTAAATACGGTATTACTAAAAATAAGTTCGATTATATAACGGCTCAAAAAGTCAAAAGGTCTGATTTAGAGGATAATTACTATTCAGCTTTAGAGTTTGGTAGTTCAGAAGGTGGAAGCGGTTACGAGGAAGTATACGGTTTACAATCAATATCGGGTTTAGCTAGTTGGACAACATACAACACGGGGAATTCAGTATACTCAAAAGTTAGCCCGTGGGCATTAGGGGATGTAGATGTTGAATTACCTAGAAGGAAGCAATTTGAGGATTACCCCGAAACGGATACTAAATACGACGAAGTAAAGAACGTAATAGTATGTAAGAACGTAAACGGGTCATACTACGTAAAGAAGTGGCAAGATGATTTTGAAGAAGCTCCTAAAAACATATACAGACCTAATTCAGCTTTTAACCTAACATTAACGCCTTTAGATTTTCTTTACAATCATGGTTTTGTAATAAACGTAGGGCTTTATCATAATTCAGGAGAAGCAATAAGGGGTTATTCATCAAACTGTAACGGCTCTTTTACTAGCAAAAAAATAGGCGGTATAGAGTTGGTTCAGAAAGAGGAAATACCACATTCAAGACTTGAAAAACCAAGGGTAAAACCTAGAAGTGTTGATTTTAATCTACCAGTAGATTTAGAAATAGAGCAACAAATAACAGGAAGTACAAACGGCATACCTAATTGGTTCGGACTTGTAGCGGTTCAGACTAAAAACGGGGTCGAGTATATGCGACTTGTAAAAGTAGATACAAATAAAGAGGGTTCACATAAACTAGTAGAAGCATTCGTATGAGTACAATAAGATTAACTATAAACACACCTAACCCCGCACCTTATCCATTTAATTATGGTAGGATAACAATATCGTTTAACGACGGGGCAAATAATATATCTTTATTTGAGAATTTAAGTTCCAACAAATCGAACGCCAACTATTTTCAATATATAGGAAATCAAACGGGGGACGATGCAAGGATAGCGGCTAATTTCGCAACATCTTTTAATAGGGATTATAAGAACGTTGGCGGAAGTAATAACCTCTATGCAACGGTAAGCGGTAAAGTAGTAACGATAACGGCTAACAACGGTACTTTTAATTCAGGTAGTTACAACGGTAATATGATTACGTTAGGCTCTGTAATAGAGAACGTAACACCTATAGAACCGTTAGCCGCTTTAGTTTCTTATACACACACAGGCGATTGCACTACTATAAATTGGGATGCGGTAGCGGCAGACGGAGTGCCACCATATAAAATAACCTATAACGGTGCTACGGTCTTAGAAAATTGGGACGGAAATAACTACGAATTTCCTGTAAATAGGGGTGCTATTGCAAGGGTCGTAATATCGGATGCAGCAAATCAAACGAAAGAATTTAATACCACCGTTGCAAGAAAGTTAAGGGTAGGAGAATTTAAGGAGCAAGTAACACAATACGAGGATTACAGCGATGTATTAATCGAGAACGTTAACCCTGTTGCATTTACAGAACCTATAACCTACTCTTTAGATGTAGCTGGTACAACAGAGGGTAGTGATTTTCAAACGTCAAACTCATTTACTGGTGTTTTAGCGGGCAGTTATGAGTTATTTATTAAAGACGTTTATGGCTGTACGATTACAAAGACTATAGAAGTAACTTCTATTCAAGAAAATATAGGCGAATTTGTAAAGTACTTTGATATTTCTTTTGCTAATTCTATTTTATTTTCTCCTAATTCTGTTTTTGATGCAGATAATAAAAAGAACTTTAGAAATACAAGTAGTAGAAACGAATTAACGGGTATAAGATACAACGCCAATCATAGATTTGTATCTACGGACAAGATAGGTACACAATTCAAAAGTAGTTACCCTTATCATATTGTTACATTACATAGATGCGACGGCACAAAAAAAGATATTCCTTTTCTTGTTATCAGCGAGAATATAGGTTCTAAGGAAAAAGTAGACGTTCAATTTGCTAAAATAAACGATAAGACGGTATTTTATTTTGACGGTGGTAATATGTACGAGCCAAACACAACTACCGTTATAGGTGCTTCTGAATACTCTAATTACTCTCCAACATGGGCAACGATAGGTCAATTGGTTTTCTTTGACGGTCTAGGCGGATTTGAAATATTGGAAGAGGGGTATGATCCTGATTTGGGTAAAGGCTATTTTGTAACCGACTTGAATACGGAACTGACGGAAGGGATAGTACAAGCTACTTTTAATAAGCACGATTACGATACATACGAGTTTTATTTAGATATGGCAGATGTCACTAATAAAGGCGTAATAGTAGTAGAATACGGCTTTAGTTTTACTGAAATAGACGGGGTTTCATGGGTGTCCGAAACAATACAAAGAATAGAGGATACAGATAATGATGTGTTAATGAAGTGGTACAGCTACAAAAACATAGACCCGATAGTATTTCAATCAGGAATAGAAATGAAGGCGAGAATGAAGGCGGTATTTAGACCTATATTTTCTGGAGAATCAGAAACTACCGAAGGGGATTCAAGGGTGTATTCCATAGACCAAACCTTGTATCAAAACTATAGGCTTGAAATAGACTATTTAACGGCTAAACAAGTGTATCAATTATGTGTGGCTACGGGAGTAGAGTTCGAGGTAAACAATGTAAAGTTAACCCGTTTAGAATTTCCAGAAATAGAGCAACTAGGTAAAAGCAACTACTATACGTTTAAGGTAGATTTAGCATATAGTGGCAATATTCTAGGTGTGGTAGAAGATGAGAGCGTATTAAATATAAGTACAGGAGTTATAGGTGGCGGAAGTGCAAAAACAGTATCTAACGATGATAGGTATAGATTAAACGTCGATAGTGGATTCTTTACCGTTGGGGGTGATTTTGTTGCCGTCTAAATGAATAGACCTATTATCGTGATAATGATGATGTATTGATTTATCTATGTAGGTATGTGTTTCTTCTTCTTTTATAAATAAATCTATAATGGAAACAACAATAAATCTACATAGAAAGCCAAAGCCTATCATCAAAATAAATAAAAATAGTACCCACATAAGCGGGTAATATAAACATTTTTTACTTAATAACGAAATTAATTTGATAATTTAGATTTAGTCTAAATAAAAATAACTAAATTTGTAGTAAATGAGTACTAGTCAAGAAGATAAAGTTTTGTTGTATGACCTCAATAATAGGTTCAATGAATTTGTAGCAAGAACCAAAGAGCCGCAAGAATTAACGGGGCAACAAAGAAAACAGATAGAAAACGCTATACACCCCTTAATAAACGGGTATAGGGCTTGGAAGGGTGTTGATAATAACGACTACACGTCATGGCAAGTTGGCGACGAAATATTAAACATCGATAATTCAGGAAAGACTCAAATTTTAGGAATGGTAATCGGTACGCCTTTTGACCCAACAACGGATTTAGATAACAAAAGTAAATTCGATAAATATCAAAACAATAAACCCGCTTTTTAATGGCTACAGAAATAAAAATACTAATAGCGTGTACCGTGATAAATTCTATTCTATGCGTTTACGCTGTTTTCTTCAAAAAAGAAGATACAGTTACCAAAGAAGAGTTTACAGAAATGAGCGAAGAAGTAAAGAATAACAGCAACATATTAAGAAATTCTAAGGCATGAAGAAGTATATTATAATCCTATTATTATTTGTATCTGCTTTTGGATATTCACAAGTAGGCGGCTTTAGTATGCTTAACCTAGACCCAAAGACAACTGCCGAAAGGGATAATGTAAGTATTGCACAAGGTTTGGTTAACGGGTCTATTGTATTAAATGAAAATACTGGTACTTTAGACTGGTACAATGGCTCAACATGGGTAAGTTTAGGCGGTTCGGGCTCAACCTACACAGCGGGCGACGGTATAGATATAACAGGTAGCGTTATTAGTGTTGATAATCCTTTTACTGACGAAGATGAAACTAAGTTGGACGGTATCGCTACGGGGGCTACTGATTATGATGGTTCTGATGCAGTTAAATTAACGGGCACACAGACTATTACAGGAAGTAAAACTTTTAATGCTGCAACATATTTTCCTTTAAGTATGTATGCTAAAGGGTCACTTTATATATCTCACAATGGTCAAACTGGATACAGTTCTTCAGATGCATCTTTAAGGTTAAGTTCTGTTGCGGCTTCTGGTGGTAATTACTACGCTGATATATTTGGAGGTAATCAAGGAATTACGAATACTGCTTTTAGAATAACGGCTGTTCCAACTTCATACTCTTATTTTAATAATACATTAGGTATTAGTATGGGAAAGAACACACCTCCAAGTACTATTTTAGATGTTAATGGTACTATCACGGCAACATCATTTATAGGTGATGGAAGTCAATTAACAGGGATTTCAGGTGGCACGGACGACCAAACAGCCGCAGAGGTAACCTACGACAACACAACAAGCGGATTAACTGCTACAGATGTACAAGGGGCTATTGATGAACTAGAAAGTTTAACAGGCGGTTCAGCTTCATTAACAGGCTACCATTCAATGTTAGAATTAACTGCTAACGGTACAGCTAGTTACGCCAATCAAGTTACGGGTAGTGGTTATAGGGTAATTAACGAGGTTAAGGGAACGACCGATATAGATTATATAATTAACAACCTTAGAAGTTCTTTAGTTAATGAAAACTATTCTTTTGTAAGCAATTCAAGCAGTTCTATTTTAGAATTATTAGAGGGTTCTGCATCGTTTGTTGGCAAAGGTCAAGAAGGTAATAACGCTGTTAGGGTTGCCGATTATGGTAGTGCCAATCTATTAGAAATTAGCGACGGGGTGTTTAGGGTGGATGGGGATTTTGAATGGTTTTCCTACGCTCAAAACTTAATATTAAACGGTTTACAAGGTGCTGGAAGCGGAAACGGTGCAACTGGTGGAACGCATCCAGGAATGACAAGAAGCGGAACACTACCTACCTATATAATTTCCGATGATGGTTCAAGCGCATTTGATTTTAATAGATATGAGGTTAAAATAGTATTAGCTGATAACGGTCTAAGTGTTGGCGATACTATCCAAATTGAAGCAGATGCAATAACAGGCGGCACGAATCCAAACATATACGTAAACATAAATAGTAATAGTAATACCCAAATAGCTACGATAAATGCAAGTCAATTATCCGATACGGGTGTTATACCTAGCGGAGCAACTGAGTTAAGTATTTGGTTTCTGCCAAACTTTAATAGCACAAACAACACTACGGCAACATTCACTAATGTAAGGGTAACCAAGTTATAATGAATAGAATAATCTACATATTACTTTTATTTACTTGCTTGTCATACGGGCAAACAATACGTTATGTTAGTCCGTCAGGTGGTGGTAACGGTACTAGCACGTCTAGCCCTTGGACATTATCACAATTACAGTCCAATGCTACTTGTAATATGATTGCATACGTACAGGCGGGTAATTATGGTAATAGTACCTATTCTTTTTCGGCTAATTGTACAGAAGGTACACCTTTAGAAATTATAGGTGTCGATGCTAGTTGGAACGAGATTGTATTACCTACTAGGATATTCACTCATGTAAAAGGGAAAACGGAAATACGTAAAAGGGCAACGTATACCGAAACTGATACTTTCAGTAGTTCGGATTTACCTATGTTAAATTCAGGCTTAACTATTGGTAACAACGGTATCGGTACGGGTATAACTGTTGGCGGTAGTTGGGTAACTTTTAAAAACTTTGCGGTTAGGGGATATTTAAGAGGTTTTACGATTAATGGATCTAACCAAACTATCGAAAATATAAATGCCGATTTAAACGGTAATCATAGTGGCGACAACTCTTATGGGTTTTTAACATCTAATTGTTGTGGTGGTATCAACATTAGTATGAACGCTACAAACTCAACCATGCGTTATTCATTTGCCCGTGACGGTTCGCACGTAGGTGTATCTGCAAGTGGTTCAAATAACACGTATATAGATAATGAGGTGTACACAACTGATTTAGACCCTTCTAACAATAATAGCGGTGGTAATAGTGTAGATTATCAATGGTTAATGGTCACTACTAATTCTACCGTTAAATATTTAACTATGGATAGGGAAACAGGCACGCCACACTTAGGGCATGGTATCTGTTTTAAGCCTAACGGAGAAGATGCTATTGGTAATCTGCTAGAATACTTTGTATTACGTAATCTAAGGGTAGAACTACAATTTGTAAGAACATTTAACAACACTGTTAGAAATGGCATGATAATTTCCGATGAAAACGGAGACTATGCAGCTACTAATATCACATTTGCAAACGGTTCACATGATAACCTAGTTGAAAATGTTTATATGTACAAACCTACGTGGGGCGTTACTTATTGGGATTGGGCAGATGGTGCAAGCGACCAACCAACGGATGACGGGGCAAACCAAGGACAAAACAACACGGTAAATAATTTAATAGTAGTCAATCCTACTTCGGGGCATATAGCAATACAGGGCGTAACAAACGAACACGGAACGGAAGCGAGCGCAGCCGTTAACGCTAGAATATTCAATGCTACATTCATAGGTGGCGCAAGGTTGTTCTATTACAATAATTTTAGCGGTGCGTTAACAGGTGGTATCTATAATTCGATAGTTAAAGATGTTGGTTCTTTTAGTGGCGGTTCTGCGGGTAGCGGTTCTATAAGTTCGGCTTATGAATTTGACTGGATAAACCATAACACAACAGGATATTCAAGTAGTATTTATTCTAATTATTCGGTTGCTACGGGGTCTACAGAGCCTGTTAGTTTTGTTGACCCTACTACTGGAACAAACGATACGGTTTTTGATTATAGGCTATCAACTGATATTGAAGGTGTGGATAGGACTAATTTACTTACCAGTCAAGGCGTAGATATTAATGATGGTTTAAGAACAATACCTTTTAGCGTTGGGGCTGTAGAGTTCAATCCTACTGTAGTAACAGACCCCGAAGAACCAACGGCATTTAAAAGCGGTGACCCAATGTACTTTTTAAAATGGATAAATAATTAATTATGGGAGATGTAAAAGAGTTTATAAGTGAAAAATCCATTAACTACTGGATTAGATTGATATTACGATTTATGGCGTGGATTACATTAGTTTTCTTCATGGTGTATAAGATAATCATACCTATTAAAACAAATGTAAAGATTGATTTAGGTGAGCAAGAGGTAAATTTAATGATAGCTTGTATTTCATTGTTATTAGCTATTGAAGGCGTTAAATTGGTTGTTGATAAATGGCTAGTAAATAGAGTTAAGTAATGAATACACATACAATTATTTCCGAAATCCTAGCTATAACATTTTTAATACTAGCTCCTGGTGTGTTTAGTATAATACTTAGTGTTTTCGGTACTATATATTTTATTTCAATGCTAAAAATGAACGTTGTCAATACTCTTTACGAAGGTAGTTGGGTTCAATTTATAAAATCTTGGTTCAAAATTAAAAAATAAAAAATGGCAATAGCTACATTAACATCTACACCTAACATAATAACCCTATGCGAAAGCATAACTGGTTTTACTGGTGATACGTTTAGCCTAGAGCCGGACATTAAGGTTCAAGGCGGTAACTCGGTGTCTTGTGCTATGACTAATAATGGTGCAAACATAATTGAATACGCTACATCTTTTGCAGCTGTAAACCAACATATAAGGCTTTGGGTAAACCTAGCATTTGTTGGGAATATACTTAACGAAGCAAGTAATGGAATACAAATATCCGTAGTTAGTGGTTCAGGAACCGCATTATACACGGTTGGTGGTTCTGATACCTATGCAGGTGGTTGGGTTCAATTTGTAATTTACACTGGTAATACCCCCACTTCTGGCTCTGTGCCATCGGGTACTTGTACATCTGTAGGTCTTCGGATAAACACAGGCAGCAAACCAAGAAATCAACCCGCAAACTGTTGGGTAGATGCTTGGTATTATGGAGATGGGTTTACTGTAACTGGAGGAACTTTTGGAGATGAAATTGACTGGTCGCACATAGCAAGTGTTGATGCTACAAATGCCTATGGTGTTGTATCTAGGCAGGATGATATATATTTTTTAGCAGGAGATGTAAAGATAGGTAATGGGGCTACAACAACTTTTTTCAAATCTGGTCAAAAAGTACAATATAAGGATTTGCCAGTTTCTACGACGTTGTATGGTGTTACTTTTCAAGGTAGTGGCTGCAATGTTGATATTTCGGGTGGTGCATGGGGTGCGGCAGGATTGCAAAACTACTTCTTAGATTGTGACGATGCAGGTCTTTCTGTTTGTAATATAACAGGGGTTCAATTTGCAAAAAGTAATAATGTTAAGTTTAAAATAGGTCAGACCATAACAAATACGGTTTTTGATAGTTGTGGTTTAATAGAACAAAATGGTGCTACAATGAACAGTATCACCATATCTAACGGCACGGGTGCAGTACATACTTCTGTTACTAATTTTGCTTTATTTACCAATATAAATCTAATATCTGGTGGTACGGGTTTTGGTATTCAAGTTGTAGAAGGTATCGGAAATATAAGTATGACGAATGTAAGCAGCACTAACTACGGTGCTAACACTACATTAAACGCTACTTTAAATTATACAGGCACTACACTAATAACACTAGCTTATTCAGGAGGAACAGAGCCAACAGTTGCGGGATTGGTTACGGTTCTGCAAAATCAAAATTCTTTAACACTTAACAATTTAAAGAACCCTACTAAGATTTATTTAATAAACACAGATTTACCAGAAACGGATGTGAATTTTATTTTAGATTCTGTATTGGTAACAACAGGAACATATACTTATTCGTTCACACAAGGAGCGAACATAAACGCACTTTATAGACTTATAAGTTTAGCATATAAAACGATAGAACAAGATGTAATATTAGGGAATATTGATTTGACAATTCCCGTTTCACAACAAATAGATAGAGAATATGAAAATAGTTAAAGATACACCTAGAAAAATAATAAGGTATTTAATGTTTGCTAAAAAAAACGGAATAGTACTAGATAAACCGATTCTAAGCAAGAAAAAAGATGCTGATATTATAAAGTTTTACGAGTCAAAAAAAGAATTTACATCATGGAATGATTTCGAGACTAAATGGGATATAGGTATAGGTGATGATGATATAGCTAAGTCAAACAGACAAGAAAAATGGTTTTTATTTAATAAATCTAAAGAGGATATTGTTGCTAGACCAAATGATTATTGGGAAAAAGAAGCGGTAAGAAAAAAGACATCGACACACGCTTTATTCTTGCAAGAGTGCCACCATAGAGGATTTTCTATGGATGAATTTTTTAAATTATTTTTTTAACCGCTCGCAAGAGCATAAATATTTATTAATATGGCTTTAATTACTGACCCAGACCAGCTCTTGCAGGCAACGGAGGTTACCATTGACAAGGTAGGTTTGGATTTTACATTGAATTTAGCAGGTAACCTATCGGAAGATGGGGTTACGCTACAAGCATTTTATTCATTCTTAAAAGAAGAATGGTTAAACGAGGTTAACGATGTACATAAGTACACTTTCCCAATGCTATCAATTACCCCTGAACAGTTTGAGATGGGAAACAACGGTTCTAAATTCTCCAACTGGACATGGGCAGATGATGCAACACGTAAGTTAATTAGAACAGCAGGATGGCGAGAATATAATAGTACTGGCTCAACAACAAGAGAGTACTTAGGAGCTATTACACTTGGAAACATTGATGCCACTAGTAAAACGGTAGGGGATAAAGCTTATTATGCTTTTAGCTCTGATACATCATCAACAGAATTTACATACGCAGGAGCAGTAAACGAAGCTGTGCAAATTTTTGGAGATGCTACTAACGGAAGCTTTGACAAAAGAAGTGATGTGCTTACCCTGTACATACGTGAAGAAGGAAAAACTTACGGTCAATCTACTACTACGGACATTGGTCTTAGTACAGTAACTTATAAAGCAGAGCGTTTCCCATTATCGGAAGCAAACGATTTAAAGGTAACTGAAACAGATGCAAATATTTCTACCCTATTACCATATACAGGTATGAGTATTACGTATCATCAAGTAGCGCAACCGCAAGTTATTGGAGGTACTAGTTTTGATTTTGGTATTACTATTGATGGTAACGGTGGAACAGCAGAACAGATATATGAGTTTGTACAATACTCTTTAAGACAAGCCTCTGAT
>JAHDBK010000008.1:0-6236 GCA_020630455.1 Saprospiraceae bacterium | reverse complement strand
ACTCAAATAGGAAACCTACAAGACCAATTACTACAATTTGTTGGAGAAACTTTAGAAGCATTAGATGCTACTAATACAGATGGTGGTGGTAGTGGAGTTAGAATTATAAACTTTGATAGTAATGATACAAACAGAATTACATTTGTAGACAACACAGGTGCTTCTGTAACATTCCCTTTCGTGGCTGCGGGAACATTGTCATTTAATGCAAACGTTGTAAATGATACCGCTGCTAAATATTGGTTATTCTTTCAAGATGCAAACGGTAATTTAATTGATAGCGATTCAGCTATTGTTATTAATGATAATTTAGCTACCCCTATCACAGGAACGGTAACTGGTGCTGCTTCAATACCTTTTGATTTTGATTACGATAACAACATACAAGGAGGCAGAACGTCTGGAACAGATGCAACTTATGTGTTTAGAGTTATTGGTTTGACAACGGCTCAATTTGCGGAAGTTAGTGGAACTATTAACCGTTCAGTGGGTCAAAATATTTCTATTACATCAGCACTAGAGCGTAACTACGTAAACCCATAGTTTGTATACATTTGACGGACAAAATAGAATAATATCCCTAGACCTCGGAACAGTTGATTTCGAGGTAGGGGATTTATATTCAAGATGGAAAGATTGGGTTTCTGTGTCTGACAATGCTAAATATGCAAATGCTTTTAATGTTATCGGGGGAGAACCTATAGACACTTATGGAAGTCAAGTTATAAGTCCTTACTTCTTTTTTGTAAACGGGTGGAAATTAAGACCGCAAGAAGCGAGTCATCAATTAACTATAAATGGAAATCTTTTGTCATTAGATGGAAGTCAACCGACGATAGCAACATTAGGAGGTTTTGAGGTATTTATAAGAACTGTTTTAAGTGTAAATAGCACAACAACTACTGTAAGTAATACATTGACACAAGAGCAATTACGCAACGCAATGATAGAAGCTTTACAAGCAACTAATTGTTAAATATGAATCTATGGACTAAAATATTGCAAAATAGCGGATTACCAGAATGTAGAAGTATAGCGGAACATTTATGTAATATTGGCGGTAGCGATACTATTTTAAGGGTAGTTGGAGATTACGATGTTGTATATATCGGAGAAGAAACTGTTCCTATAATATATATCCAACAAGTTTATAAAGTTTCTTACGTTGGTGAAGAAATTATAAATGTAACGTACATCGAAGAAAAAGAATACAAGGTTTTATATTTAGGAGAAGAAATAATTAAAATAAAATATAAATGTTAATAACAACAAAAAGAGGGAGAACTAAAAATTTTAAGTTCAATATTGATTTAAGTCAGACTTCATATGTATATTCGGATATTTCCGATATTTATTTTGTGCTTAAATTAAAAGAACGGGACGCTGATGAAGACGCTATTCTTATAAAGAACGCCCCAAATGTAGTTTGGACGGAAATAAAAACTAAAAGCGTAGATCTTTCGGTAACAATAACAAAAGATGAATTTGCAGAAATGCCAATTGAAATAGAAATGCTTGGTGGTGTTTTTGCGTTTTTTATTGGAGAAGACGCAGCAAACGAGGATGTAAAGGAACTTTTTAAATTCAAGGTATTAAGGGATTTACTTATTGATAATTAAATATAAATAAAATGACAGATAAAAAAGTAGAAGTAGATTTAGTAAAAGCAAGACAAGTGGGTAAAACCATTGAATTTATTGCAACGTTTGGAAGTATATTCATTATTCAATTATTTTTTGGTACATTCTTAATATCACTAATTAGCGGTATAGTAGCTTATGCTATTGTTAACGGTGTTTTAGAATTCAACCTACAATCTATTAAAAGTAAACTAGGATTGTAAAATGAGCTATGTACCTCCTTTTGTAAGATGGTTTTGGGATACAGAACTAATTGAAGTAGTAAAGCCTAAATATAGGTTTGCTACTACAAAAGAGGTGTTTAAAGTATTTGGTTATCCGTCGGAAAACCCGACATACCTAGTTACAATAGAATTACCTTATCCTATGAGGTTGTCATGGGATACTAATGTAAGTGTAACTAAAATGAGATGTCATAAAGCGGTAGCGGCGGATTTCCTAAATATATTCTATGAGTTGCAAGAACATTACGGAATAATCAAATTACAACAACTGGGAATTGATTTGTTTGGTGGTTGTTTCAATTTTAGAAAGATGAGGGGCGGTTCTAGTTGGTCTATGCATAGTTGGGGCATAGCTATTGATTTAGATACCGAAAGAAACGGTTTAAAAACAAAGTGGAGAAAAGCGCAATTTTCTAAACCTGAATATAATAAGATGCACGAGATATTTGAGAAATACGGTTTTTTGAATTTAGGAAAGAAAAAGGGCTACGATGCTATGCATTTTGAAAAAGGTATAAAGATTTAAATAAGTAACTCAATTATAAATTAAAATGAAAAAACAATTATTCACCCTATTAATGTTGCTATCTGCTACTATTGCAATGGCTCAATATCGTATAAGTACTGACAACGGTACATTCTCGATTCAAGATTTAAGTAACACAAACGACTACGGCACACCGTACCCAAAGGAAAAGATTTTCGGTCATCAAATTTCCGCTACAAGGGTATCGGTTAAAATAGAAGGTGTTACTTATAACCCTAAACTACTTATTAAGAATCAAGGCATTGAATACACCGACTTTAGAGACGGTAACAATTCAGATGCTACGTTTGCAAGTGCCGCTGCCGTAGATTCATGGTTTAAGCAGAATACGGGTTTTAAGACGTCCGCAGGCGGTAGTGCGGATGGAGTTGTATCTAACGTAACCCTAAGCGGTTCGGAACTACAATTCACAGGCTCTAACGGTGGTTTTAATGGCGATGTTGACCTAAGCGTTTTAGTTGGGGGTGGATATTTAGCTCCTTTAAAAGAAACAGATTACGTTCAAAGGTGGCACAACGCTTTTGAAGGTACTGGATCATTGACATTTATTCTTACAGGGGATAGTACATTTGATAATGATTATTCAGAATCTGTAAATTATTGGGATAAACAACTATCTAAGATAGGTGTTGATTTCGTTGATAACGCACAGGCTGGTCAAAGGTCTGATAGATGGGCTACAAATCAAGACGGTAACACTGTGCAACAAGCTATAGACGCCACAAGTGGTACAGGTGAAAGTACAATAATGTTATTCGGTTTTGGAATCAATAACCCTAAGACTGATGAAACTGCATTTATTAACGGCATAATCTCCGATATAAATGTTTATAAAACTGCCAAGCCAGATGCCCAAATAGTATTGTTTACGCCTATTGATTCAGATACTAGACCTAGAGGTTGGTATTACAAGATAAGTGAGCAAACGGGTTATCCTATAGTTGATGTTAATGCGGTTATGGATTTAGCTAGACCTGATCCTGTTTTGTATCAAGATGTTACACACCCAACGGCACAAGGTACTATTTTGCAGATAAATGCTACTATTGACCAATTAGTACCTCAAGATATTGTAAGAAATATAACTTTAGAAGAATATAGGATAGAACCTTATATTGGCGTTGTAACAAACTTAGCGGCAGGACTTGTTGAAAACGGTTCTTATGGTTATAACAGCGGGCTTGCGGAGAACAATTCAAATGCAAGAAGATTAGCACCTATAACTGTTGAACCAAGTAAACAGTTAAAAGTAGTACATCAAGGAGCAACAACCTCTCAGGCATTCGCTTTTGACAGTAACGGTGATTTTATTAGAAGAATTTCATACAATTTTCAATCTGGAAATAATTACGGATTAATAAATCTTCCTGAAAATGCAACTGAAATTAGGATTATTCTACAGATTAGTGACGGGGCTTCCTATGATGCTTTAAATGATGTTCCTATCGTTGAATATGTTGAAGAGCCTATTGTTTATTCTCAAAACAAAATAAATGAAAATCTAAAATTACGACAACCATTAGCTATTAGTGGTTCAGTTAGTGAGGGGTCAAGCAATCTATCTATTTTAAGTGACGATGAATTCGATCTGTTAAGTTCAGAGGATAAAATAGCATATAGAGGGTTTAGGTCTACGAATATAGGATTATCAGACTTATACTCACAAGATGATGCCGCTAGTTCAGCAGATGTTAATTCTGTTGGGGGTTGGACGGTCGTTAGCCCCGCTACTGTAACGGTAGAAACTACTATAACCGATGGTAGTAATAATGCTATAAGATTGAGTCAAGTAGCTGATGCGGGGTCTAGTCAAAGATTAAGTAAGGTTATAAGTAATTTGTCACCAAATACTACTTATACCTTTGGCGCAAGTTTCTACAAGAGCGGATGGCAAGACTTTTCCCTAAGAATACATACAGATGCTAGTCCTGGTTATAATTTAGATTATACCATTAGGTTGACTGCCGAGAATACATGGGTAAGAGAAACTTTAGAATTTACCACGGGAGAAAACGAAACTGATGTAGAGCTTGTAATGTATACAAATACGAATGCCGTAAACGGTCAATTCGGTATTGTTGACAATATCAGTGTTTTTGAAAAAATAGATACACAGGATTTTGAAGAATTTGGCGAGTCTTTAGTTTCATATAAAGACGGGAATTCATCTTTAGTTCCTATAAAGGTGAATGGCAAAGATGTATATTTTGATAATTCAAATAGTAATTTAGAAACTAACAACGCTCAAGTTGCAATTCAAAAACTAGAGGAACAAGGAAATGTGTTGTTTGGAATGCCTAGTTATGATTATCATTTAGAAGTGCTAGGACTTAATATAATAGCTACACCCACGGATAAATCAAAACCGCAGATAATAAACACTGATTTAAAGGTTATTGTTGACCAAATATATAGTGAAATAGTAACTCCATTTATAAACGCAGGTGTAAATGGTAAAGCTTCGGTTTCATTAAAATTCGGTAAAGGTGTGTTTAATTATTATAACACTATAGAGATAGACGGCCCGTATCCTTTAAATACAGAAGGGTTGTTTGTTGATTGGGTAATGATCGGTGATGGGCATCCAAGTACAGAAATAAAATTCAACACTACATTAGGTGCGGATGGTTGGGTATTCTCAAAAGGAATGAGAATAAGAATTGAGAATATGAAATTTACCACTCAATCAGGTAACGGAAGGTTATTATATTGTAAAGCACCAGCCACGAACGGAGGGTATTCAATAAGGGATTCTTACATTAATAATGTTCATGTAAGAGGTAATTCCATAGCTAATACACCTTTAGTTGAGTTTGAGAATTTTTTCTCTATCACAGTACCGAGACTTAAAGTATTGAATTTTGGCGGGGATTGTCTTTATCTTACTAATAATTCAAGTACTACAAATTACGGTAATTCGCAATTTGGAAAGGTGAATATAAGTTCTGGTGGTCAGGATAATACATACGGGCTAAAAGTTAGAACGCTGAACAATGCTAAGATAATGAACCTACTAACATTCAATTACCTTGAAGTTGGTACTACTATTGGGGAAGGATCGGGAAGTAATGCTATAGGGGTTCATTTTGAAAGGACTTCAAATATATTCGTAAACATGTTGACTTCTGAATATGTAGGAAGAAATGTATTGATAGAAAATTCTTCTAACATAATATTTGGATTAACCACATTTACAATTGAAAGAGCTAACGATCAATTAGCTAATGAGGCTTTTGGTTTTAAAGTTTTAAACAGTCAAGGTGTTAAATCATTCAATGGTGTTTATTATACTACAGATTACACGGCAGCTCCTTTGATTATAGATAGTTCTTTTGGTAAAGCTGGAAATTCATTTACGGGGCAATTGGTAAATGGTTTTACAGTAGATAAAATTCAATACAACACCCCTAATTATGCGGAATTACATTACCATGAGGATGGCACACTAAATAGACTTGATGTATACCCAGACAACTTACCTATTCGTGGTCAATCAGTAGGAACAACGGCAGAAAGACCTTCAAGTCCTATTATACCACACAGACATTTCGATACAGATTTAGGTTATTGGATTACTTGGAACGGTACTAATTGGGTAGACGGGTCAGGGACTATAAGATAATAATCAAGTTTTTTTCATTTTCATTGAGCCTCTAAGAAATTAGGGGCTTTAATTTGTTGATTTGTAGTTAAATAACTTGTTTAGATTAGCATATCTAATCATTTATTCGTAAATTAGTTACAGATTTAAACCTAATACTCGAAATAAGTATGCGAGTAGTATTATATTACACAGACAAAGGCGACACTTGTAACATCGTTCAA
>JAHDBK010000522.1 GCA_020630455.1 Saprospiraceae bacterium | reverse complement strand
CTCAATTATAAATCAACATGGAAGTGTTCTTCCATCCAATTGATACAATCATCAAATGTAGCGAAGCAGAATTCTTTTTCTACTAATCCTGGTACTAAATTGAATGTTTTAAACATATCTAATGGTTGACCGTGTAAATCAACAAATACGGTTTTAATACCTAATTCGTTCAAATCCATAATGGCATCTTCCATAGCATAGAGACCTGATTGGTCAACATAAGGAACTTTGTCCATACGCATGACGACTACCTCGATATCTGGTAAAGCCTGAACCATATTTTTGAATCTAGAAGCAAAACCAAAGAATAAAGGACCATCTAAGTGCTTGATATACACTTTATCTCCAATTCTTTTGATGATGTCTCCTTCATCTTCCCACGGTAATTCTCTAGCAAACGAAGCTAAAGGAGCAGTTTCTGTTCTATCTTCTACTACATCAGATATTTTCTTCATGAATAAGATAGAAGATAATAACATACCTACACCTACAGCAATTACTAAATCAACGAATACAGTTAATATTAATACAACTAACATTACTACGATTTCAGTAATTGGTAATTTGTTAAGGTGTTTTAATCCTTTGTAATCCATTACTCCAATACCCACAGTGATTAAGATACCAGCTAATACTGCAGCAGGGATATTAGAAGCTAAAGGTCCTAATACTAATAATATGATTAATAATAAAACACCTGCAGTCATACCCGATAATCTAGTTTTACCACCTGCGTCGATGTTTACAACTGTTCTAATAGTAGCACCTGCACCTGGAATACCACCAAAGAATGCAGCTAAAGTATTACCAATACCTTGACCTACTAATTCTTTGTCAGGGTCATGCTGTGTTTTGGTCATATTATCAGCAACGATTGAAGTCAATAAAGAGTCAATAGCTCCTAATAATGCCAATGATAATGCTGTTATAATATATGGTGTTATACTAAACAGATTGAATTCGGTTATTACCCGAAAATCTGGTTTAGGGAAACCTTTAGGAATTTCTGTAATCATTTCATATTTACCAGGCAAAAAGAAATAAGCCACAACGGATACTACAATCAAGGCGACTAAGGCACTTGGAATTTTTTTAGTTATCCGTTTAAATCCATAAATAATGAATATGGTGGCGAGAGCTAGTAAAAGCTCAATTGGATTAATATTTTTAATTGCTCTACCAATTACTCTAAAAGTACCAATTACTCCTTTAGCTTCACCTTTTGCTAAGTTTACCGCTTTTTCACTAATTTCATCTTCTGTAAATGCAGCACCTTTAATTGCAGTATTTTGGTAATCTTCTATAGATAAAAGGTCTTCTCCTTTTTCTTCTTCTAAAGTTTTTTGTAATAAAGCTTCTTTAGCTTTTAATCTTTGTGAATCAACTAAATCCGTATCATCAGCAGGGTAATAGCCTAATACATTGAGTAGTTGAGTAATAATAATAATGACACCGATACCCGTCATAAATCCTGATACTACAGGATAAGGCATATAACGGATGTATTTACCTACTTTCAAAAGACCTAAGCCAATTTGCATTAATCCAGATAATACAAAAACCATTAAAATAATAGGTATTGCTTTATCTATATTTCCTTCATTAGCTGTAATAATAGAAGCGATGATGACCATACTCACCGCTGTCATGGGAGCAGTAGGCCCAGAAATTTGGGTGTTAGTACCACCAAATAATGCAGCAAAAAAACTGATGATGATGGCACCATATAAACCTGCTTCAGCTCCCATTCCTGATTGTTCACCAAAGGCAAGTGCTAGAGGTAAAGCAACAATACCAGCAGTAATCCCACCAAATACATCACCTTTCCAATGTTTAAAGTCAAATCCAAATTTGTTCATATTGTAATATGATTTTTATAAATATTATTATATTAATAATAAAGAAAACTCTTTATTATTTGTTTGTTGTGTTGTCAAAAAAAATAAATATTTACAAAAATTCTGGAGGTGGGGTTTGTACTTCACTAAGATGAAAGTCATTTAGTGTAAAAGAATTAGTGTTATTATTTTTTAAATAATTGAAAAAATATAAATTTGAAGCATTAAAATCATCAATCAAGTTTTTCCATTCTTTTTCTGATTTGTTTTCTTCGCTTTCTTTTTCTTCGGCATCATTTTCAAAAAGTTCTATACAGTACTTTGAATCAGATACACAGTAAGACAATGCACCAGATACAACAAATCCAATACATAAAAGATTGAAATACAAAAAGAATTTTAGCAATTGATTTTTCAATACTTGATTTTTTTTGTAAATATAAACAATTAGATAATATTTTGGCTTAAATTATCGGCTAATTTCTTAATTCCCAATGTATTGATATTTTTTAGTAAAGGAATGTCAATACATTTATTGGAAGATAGTCCGCTTTGCTTGATAATAATGTCCCTTGAAGAAGCAGTTGTTTCTCCTGTAAATACCACCGCACTAATGGGTATGTTTTTATTTTTTAAAATATTAATACTCAATAAGGTATGATTAATGCTGCCTAAATAATAATTGGCTACTAATATGACAGGTAAATTTAAATAAATTATCAAATCCAAGATGGTATTGTTGTCATTTAAAGGAACTAGTAATCCTCCCGCTCCTTCTACTAATAAATGATTATCGGTTTGGGGTAATTTGAAATCATTGAGTTCAATTGTGATATCATCTACTTGTGCGGCATAGTGGGGAGAGGCAGGCGTGTTTAATCGAAATTGCTCTCGATGAATGGTCGTTTTGGTATTGCTAATCCATTTTTTTACTTTTATAGAATCGCTATTGTCCAAATCTCCCGCTTGTACGGGTTTCCAATAATCTGCTTTGAGGTGTTCTGTAAGTATAGCTGAAACTACCGTTTTTCCTACCTCAGTTCCAATACCTGATATGAAGTATTTTTTTTGCATTAATTTTTTAATTGAATAAAATTAATAATAAATTAGGGAATATAAATGCAATCACTAAACCACAAATATAAAGGGCATCTCTATATCTTTTTAAATTATTTTTATTAAAATAATAAATAAAAGAAATCTCTATTGCCCAACCTAAACTAAAAAGTGCATTGGCGATTATCATATAAATAATACCTAATATCCAAGGAATGTAGTTTGCTTTGATACTCAAATAAAATATAAATATAAGGCTAAACAATACGAAAATATTGAAT
>JAHDBK010000521.1 GCA_020630455.1 Saprospiraceae bacterium | reverse complement strand
TTATCTTTGCCAAAAAGATAATTCTATGCCTAATGATAATTTACTCAAAGATGCTATCCCAATAATAAAGGAAGTAGGAGCTTTTATTAGAAACCAAGCTGGAAAAGTGAGATTAGAACAAATTGAACACAAATCCTTGAATAATTTGGTTTCTTATGTCGACAAAACAGCTGAAGAAATGTTAGTGAGTGCATTAGGAAAACTTTTTCCTAATGCTGATTTTTTGACAGAGGAAGAAACCGTTCTTCAAGAAAATAATGAAGAATGGACTTGGATTATTGACCCTCTAGACGGAACTACTAATTTTTTACATCAAATTCCATTGTTTTCTATAAGTGTGGCATTAATGCATCATGATGAAATTGAGTATGCCTGGGTATATGATATCATGCATGATGATATTTTTTATGCAGCCAAAGGTAAAGGAGCATTTCTAAATGGAGAGCCTATCAAAGTGAGTAATAATAAAGATTTTGAACAAGCATTATTGGTTACGGGGTTTCCTTATGGTAAATCCAAAGTAATGGAACAGTATATGGATGTCTTTTTTCATTTAATGTTGAATACTAGAGGGGTGAGAAGATTAGGTTCTGCAGCAATAGATTTGGCATATGTTGCCTGTGGTCGATTTGATGGTTTTTATGAGTATAAATTAAATGCGTGGGATGTAGCTGCTGGTGCATTAATCGTTAAAGAAGCAGGAGGCATTGTAATTGATTTTAATGGTGGTCAAGATTTTATCTTTGGTAAACAAATTATTGCGACTAATCAACAATTTTCAGAAAAAATATTGGATGTCATACAGTCAAAAATGGATGTGTAGACTATAATCTTTTTAACTACTAGCTAAAGCAAAATAAGCCATTATGATAAAATTAAAAATCATAATGGCTTATTTATTATTTGAAAAGAACTAATTTCTAGGAATTTTTAGAAATTCTAGATTCAAATCTTTTAACCAATCTATCTAGAACATCGATACCTGCTGAGAAGAATCTTTTAGAAACGGCAGGTTGAGAAATGCGAAGAGATTCCGCAATCTCATATTGATTTTGTCCATTGTGCCAAAATCCTTTTGAAACTTCAGAAGAACCTTTTGACCAACGAGAAATAATACTTTCAGCAAGAGCAAAAGCAATATTGAATTCTCCATCTAGGTCTTTGTTTCCTGAAGATAAAGTAATTCTATCTTTTGATTTCATTTTATCTAATCCTTTGCTAGAACGATAAGATGATGAGCCAGAATCACTTGAGTCATCGCCTAGTCCTATAGAAAATCTAGAGTCCCAAAGGTTTTTTTCGCTGTCTGGAGTTGCTAATCTTAAAAGAGCTCTGAATATCAAAATACCCTTAAGTGCATCATTTGGGTTAGATGATACCCAAGAATAGCTTGCACCATTTGCAGTACTTTTACCCTTATCGGCTAATCCCTTTTGTTCTAATTGAGATAAAGCGTCTTTCACAGCCTTTGCCAATTCGTCTTTTTTAGAAATGCGGTTAGAACGTACTACATCTCCAGTTATTAATGCTTGTATTTTCATAATGTGCAATTTATAACTAATTTTATTTATAAACAATATTAAATATAATATTTTGAATATTCAAATATTTCTAAAAAAAAATACCCAAAACACTTTTTTTATGTTATTTTAAGGAACCAATCATGTCCTTTGGTTGAACCCATTCATCAAACTCTTCAGCGGTTAAATATCCTAATTCAACTGCTGCTTCTTTTAAGGTTGTTCCTTTTTTATGAGCTGTTTTTGCAATGGTAGCTGCCTTGTCATATCCTATTTTAGTATTTAAAGCAGTAACCAACATCAAAGAGTTGAATAAATTGTGTTCTATTCTAGAATGATTCGCTTCGATACCAGTGGCACAATTATCATTAAAAGAGACACAAGCATCTCCGATTAATTGTGCAGACATTAAGAAATTAAATATCATAACAGGTTTGAATACATTCAATTCAAAATGACCTGTCATTCCACCTACATTAATCGTAACGTCGTTTCCTATTACTTGAGCCATTGCCATTGTCAAGGCTTCTGACTGCGTTGGATTCACTTTTCCTGGCATGATAGATGAACCTGGTTCGTTTGCTGGTATGACTAATTCTCCAATTCCAGAACGAGGACCAGAGGCTAACATTCTTATATCGTTGCCTATTTTCATTAAAGAAACAGCTACCGTTTTTAAAGCACCATGAGCTTCTACTATAGCATCGTGAGCCGCCAAAGCTTCAAATTTATTGTCAGCTGTTCTAAATGGAAGGTTTGTATATTTAGCAATATATTGGGCTACTTTTATATCATACCCTTTTGGAGTGTTCAATCCTGTTCCTACTGCTGTTCCTCCTAATGCCAATTCTGATAAATGATCTAGTGAATTATGTATTGCTTTTAAACCGTGGTCTAATTGAGAAACATAACCAGAAATTTCTTGTCCTAAAGTTAGTGGAGTAGCATCCATGAAGTGTGTTCTACCTATCTTAACTACTTCCTTTAAGTCTTCTGCTTTTTTTGCTAATGTATCCCTTAGTTTTTGAATCCCAGGAATGGTTACATCAACTACTTTTCTGTAAGCAGCAATATGCATTGCAGTAGGGAATGTGTCATTCGATGATTGTGATTTATTCACATCATCATTAGGGTGTACTTTTTTTACGTCATCGCTTAATTTTCCACCTAATTTGACATGAGCCCTATTCGCTATGACTTCATTGACATTCATGTTGGATTGAGTACCAGAACCTGTTTGCCAAACGACTAGAGGAAATTGGTCATCTAATTTGCCTGTTAATATTTCATCACAAACTTTTCCTATGATGTCTCCTTTGTCAGAATCTAGCACTCCTAGGTCAACATTAGTTTGTGCAGCAGCTTTTTTTAATACTGCAAAAGCCAATATTACTTCCCTAGGCATTTTTTGCCCACCAATCTTGAAATTCTGCCTTGATCTTTGAGTTTGTGCCCCCCAATATTTATCTGCAGGCACATCAATATAACCAATACTATCTTTTTCTTTACGAAAATCCATTAATCAATTTGATTTTTACAAGTTCAATTTTTCGACAAATATATACAAAGATAAAGGAAAAATGGTATATTCAACAGTATGTTTTATTTTAAAAGGTTAGAATAACATAAATAATACTTATATTTATTAATAAAAATTTATT
>JAHDBK010000520.1 GCA_020630455.1 Saprospiraceae bacterium | reverse complement strand
GCGAGCTTTCTTATTAAAAGGTTAGTTACAAGTTCAATTAATTTATGTGTAAAAATAAAAAAACATCTTTATTTTTTTTAATACATTAACAAAATAGGCCTATATTTTTTTAAATAATTTTAAAACCTTATAAACATCTTCTACATTCTGAATGGTTTTGTCTTGTGTTTGTAAGGTAATAATGATTTTTTCAACATCTAAACTAATATTTTTAAACGTTTCAGGATAAGCTACTGCCAATTTTCCTTCATCATTAATCAACCATAATTGATTTTTAGCATTGTGATTATATATAAGCTCAGCACTGTTCTTAACAGTTATTTTTGTCAATGTATAATCATCTAGATTGGCTAAATAAGCTATTTTATTTGTAAGTTTATTACCTCTTTCATCTTCTAAATATACTTGTATTGTATTTTTACTTTCTAATTTCAAATGATGGCAAGTCCACAATCCTAATTCATTAATAGTAAATACATGTTCAATAGATTTTTCAACAATATTAGTAATATTATCATTAGAATTTCCATCTTCAACATTAATTGAATTGAGCTCTTCATCTCTTTGAGTTTCTATATCACTAATCTTCTTCGTCAATTCTTCTTTTTGGCTATTGTATGAATTTAAATCATTTTGATACTGGCTTTGTGCTCTTTGAAAATCGGCAGATGACAAAATAGGTTCAGCATTAAGAGATACTTTTAAATCCCCTTGAATGAAAGTCATTTTATACAAGAATTTATTTATTTTTTCTACTTGTAAATCATCCCAATCTCCAATTTTTCTAATCACATTCAATTGCTCTTCTGTACCTTTTAAATCCCATTGTAAATCTACATAATCCGCCAAATCACCTACATTGTTTACATCTAAACCATAATAGGTTTTATTTGGGTCACGAGGAATTGGAGGCTGTGGCAATTGTAAAGTATTGAATTCATCATTAAGGACTTTTAATTGCTGAGCGTATTTTTGATTGATATTATTTATTTGAGAAGTAGCGTTATTTTCATTTAAATTATTTTCTTGATTTATAATATTTTTATATTTGGTATTAGAATAATATTGCCAATTTTCTTTATCATTCCATTTATAAACTTTAAAAGAGGAAGGAGCTGTATTTACATTTTCCCTAAATCGTATTTTTAAAGGTTTATCATCTTTTAGCCGCAGGGGTTTTCCTTCTTGTTCTGCATATACTTCAAACATATGAGCAGAAGAAAGCAAGTACCTAGAATCTAAGCTATCATAATACATTGGCACATTCGCCATAAAATATTCTCCAAAATCATTTATATTCCTATACTTAATATCAAAATCGCCTTTTACTTCATTTCCATTTTCATCAACAAAAGCTGTAGCAGGAACATATAAATATGCATCATCACTTATTTGTAATTCTTTTTCATTTGAAGAAGAAATTTGATGAGCCACCCACATAACTTGTGCTTTTTCAATTGGAGCTTCTAAAAAATTCATTCCATTTAAATCGGCGAACTCTGTATTACCATTTCCTTTTTCTGCTTCATGAGTCATGATACCAGGCATGAACCACATGACGCCAATCAGGGCAGCAGCTATTGCAGAACCTGTATATATCCAAGGACGAATAGAAACCCGTTTGGCAGGTGTTTTTTCTTTTTCTAATTGAGATAATAATGCATCAAAATCTTTATGTTTATTGATAGCATCATCGCTCAAATCTGGTATTTTAAATCGTATATCGTAATCTTCTTTTTTCATAGATATTTTTTTAAAACTTTCAGGGTTGGTAAATCGATTTTGTTTTAGAGTGTGTTTAAATCTTAATTTTTATAAAAAAGAATCTAATTTTTTAACGCCTTTTTTCTTTAATCTTTCTACAATTCTATATGTTTTGACTTTTGCGTTATTTTCAGTCATATCTAATATTTCAGCTATTTCTTTAAAGGATCTATTTTCAAAGAAACGCAATTCAATCAACTCTAAATCACCTTCTTTTAAGTCAGATAACAAATCCAACATGATTTTCTTTTTCATTTCATAATCATCTTCTTTGACTTCATCATCTACCCAACTTTCTGTCATTTTCTCATCGATACTCACTACCCTTTTTTTAGCATTTTTTCTATAAAACTGGGTGATTTCATTTGTAGCTATTCTGTATAACCAAGAAGAAAAAGGAAGTCCTCGATATTCATAAGTATCCATTTTCTTCATTGCTTTTAAGAATACTTGTGATGTCAAATCGGCGGTTAATGACTCATCTGCTGTTCTCTTCAAAATAAACCTGAATATTGCTGTGTAATACTTATTATACAAAACCCTGAACTCAGCAGGATTCTGCTGAGCTGCTTCGATCATAAGCTTTTCATCGTCGGGAAAATGTTCTGATATTTTTATAATTGAATCTGACATATCATGGTCATTTTCCGTAATTTTACGACTTATTTTTGAAACAGATGTCATATTTTTTCCTTTCATTCCGATTTTGTATAAAAAATATTACACTTTTTTATGTTTTCATCTCATTTTCACTTTTCATTCACTTCTATAATGCCAAAAAATAAATTAGTTACACTTTTATTCAATTTTATTTTCATTTTTTTTTTCACAAAAAAATAAGCCGTTTCAAAATATTTTGAAACGGCCTATCATAGGATGGTTTTTATAAAAATAGTTAATATTATTTTTTAGATTGCGTAGAGGCTAATCTTCTTTTTATCATATATTGTTTAAATTGGTCTTCATCTAGTATAAACTGTAAAGACTGTGTAGTATGTTGAGCTTGGGAAGCCATTTTACGCAAAAATAAATTTTCATCTTTGGCTTTCAGAGCAGCTATAATCATATAATTCTCTGCTTTCTTTTCAGCAAGAGCAGTTATTTTGTCTGCTTGATCTGCATTTAGGTTATATTCATCAAACATCTGAGACATTTGTAAAACAAATTGCTCTTTTGTTATTTCTCCAGCGACAAACTGATTAGCAATTTCATTTTGAGCGAATAATCCAAAACTCATAATCATTAAACAAAAACCTAAAAGAAATTTTTTCATAACTTCATTATTTTAATTATAAAGTTAAAACATATTTTTAATATTAGAAACAAATTTAATAAATATTTATAAAAAAATAACACAAATACAGTTATCATAACTTACTAGGTACACTGTAACATAAATTTATTGAGTTTTTGAAATAAGAATTTTGTTTTGAATC
>JAHDBK010000007.1:13954-19908 GCA_020630455.1 Saprospiraceae bacterium | reverse complement strand
GTTTATTGTAAATAAAATTTATTAATAAAAATAATTTTTTAATAAACTTTCTATTTGTATAGATAATATATATTATATATTTTTACAAAGTATTCATCTTTTTAAATGAATTACGTATTGAAAATATTTATAAATCACAATTCTTTTAATATGAAGAGGTTTTTACTTATACTAGTTTTAATTTTCACTAATTATTATATAACTATAGCTCAAAGTGTAACTGCTACCTACAGTGCAGGAGATATTCCCACATCAGCAGATGCATTTGATCCTTTGTGTAATGGTCCAGCTACTCCACTAACAGTAACTATACCCGCAGGGATGTTTGTTACAGGGGTGGATGTTTCTTATGACATAACTGCAACTGGAGGTGCGTGGATGTCTGAACAAAGATCTCAAATCTATTGTCAAGATACAGGTAATGACGAAGGAGGAGATTTTGCAGGCACTGGAGGTAATAATGGAGGGACAGAGTCTTATTCTAGAACAGGTATAAATATAGCTAACGGAGTAGACGTAGATGGTATATTGACCTTTGAAATGAGAGCATGGCGTACTTGGCCTAGTGGTTCGGCTTGTGATTTCCAATATCAATTTGTTGTTAATGGAACATGGACCATCACCGTTCATTATATTCCACCACCATCTTGTTTACCTGTTACTAATGTTTCAGCAGCCAATATTACAGGGACAACCGCAGATATATCATGGGTAGATGGAGGTAGTGCAAGTGCATGGGATATTGAATTTGGGACTAGTGGATTTGTTCCTACTGGAATGCCAACAGCAGGTTATGATGATGTAACTAATATTCCAACTACTATCTCTGGATTGAATCCAGTAACTGTCTATGATGTATATGTAAGAGCAGATTGCGGAATGGATAACACAACAGATGTTTCTGTTTGGACAGGTCCTTATTCTTTTACTACAGCTTGTGCTGCTATCAATACTTTTCCGTTTTGTAATGATTTTTCAACAACTAATCCACCCAATTGTTGGGAAAATGATATAACTAACAACGAAGATTGGCAATTTAACACAAATGCTGCTTATGGTGCTGCCGCTGCTGGAGATCATACCATTGGTGGAGGTACCAATTATGCATGGGTAGATGGTTCTTTTAATACTAGTGGAGAAGTTTCTACATTATATACATCACAATATGACATTTCTTCTCTTACCAATCCATATTTTTCATTTTGGTTATTTTCAAACAATACCAATAATCCAGGTGATAATAATACTTTAGATGTGGAGATGTGGGATGGAACCAATTGGGTGAATGTTTTTAATTATGCAGGTGATAATCCTAATTGGATTGAGCAGGGCATTGCAGTAAATAATGTACCTACATTAACTACAAGTATTGTTCAATTTAGATTTATGGTGACAGGAACAGGTATAATTAATACATTTAATAATGATATATTAATAGATGATGTGTGTATGGGAGAAGCACCTTCTTGTCCAACACCTAATTCTATAACATTAACTAATATTACTAGCTCATCTGTTGATGTAGATTTTAGTTTTGGTGGCTCAGGTACTGGATTTGTTATTGAGTATGGACCTGTAGGTTTTATTCCTGGAAATGGTACTGTAATTACAGGTGTGACTTCATTACCTTATACAATTACAGGTTTAAGCCCTTCAGTAGATTATGATGTTTTTGTACAAGAAGATTGTGGTGCAAACGGATTGAGCAACACTGCAGGTCCAAGTACTTTTCAGACGAATTGTGTAGAAATTTCTACTTTCCCTTCTTGTGAAGTCTTTGCTACAACAAATATTCCTAATTGTTGGACAAATGAACTTTCAGATAATGAAGATTGGGAATTTAGTACAGCAGCATTTTATGGTGCTGCCGCTGCTGGCGATCATACCATTGGTGGAGGTACTAATTATGCTTGGGTAGATGGTTCGAATAATTCAGGTGGTGATATAGCGGTATTGACTACTCCATTATATGATATTTCTTCATTGACTAATCCTTATTTATCTTTTTGGTTATTCTCTGACAATATAGATAACCCAGGTGATAATAATACACTTGAGGTAGAAATGTGGGATGGAACTAACTGGGTAAATGTATTTACTTATGCAGGAGATAATTCTTCTTGGACTGAACAAGGTATTGCTGTTAATTCAGTACCTACTTTAACGACTAATGTAGTCCAATTTAGATTTATAGTAGTTGCAACCGCAGCAACCGCTTTTTATAATGATATTCTAATTGATGATGTTTGTATGGATGAAGCCCCTCTTTGTCCTACACCTAATTCCCTTACGGTTAATAATATTGGAAGTTCAACTGTTGATGTTGACTTTAATTTTGGTGGTTCAGGAACTGGATTCGTTATTGAGTACGGACCAGTAGGTTTTACACCAGGAACTGGAACTGTCGTAACAGGTGTTACATCTTTACCTTATACATTGACTGGCTTGAATCCAGCTACGGAATATGATGTTTTTGTACAAGAAGATTGTGGTGTAAATGGATTGAGTAATGTTGCAGGACCTGTAACATTCCAAACCAATTGTGTAGAAATTGCCACTTTCCCTGTTTGTGAAGTTTTTGCAACTACCAATCTACCAGCTTGTTGGACTAATGATTTAGGAGATGATGGAGATTGGGAATTTAGTACAGCTGCTTTCTATGGAGCTGCCGCTGCTGGTGACCATACTATTGGGGGAGGAACTAATTATGCTTGGGTAGATGGTTCAGATTTAACTGCTGGTGAAACTGCAATTCTAACAACCCCACTTTATGATGTTACTTCTTTAACTAATCCATATTTCTCGTTTTGGTTCTTCTCTAATAATACCGATAATCCAGGAGATAATAATACTTTGAGTGTTGAAGTATGGGATGGTACTACTTGGGTTAATGCATTGACAATTTCTCAAGATGATGCCAGTTGGGTACAATTAGGTTTTGATTTAGGTGCTTTAGGAATTACTAATAATATTGTACAATTTAGGTTTATATTCTTAGGAACTACTACAGGTTCTTCTTTTTATAATGATATATTAATTGATGATGTTTGTGTTGAGGAAGCTCCTACTTGTCCTGCTCCTATTAATCTTACAGCATCAAATGTAACCGCTAATTCAGTAGATTTAGCATATAATTTTTCAGGTCCAGGAACTGAGTTTATTTTTGAATATGGTCCATTAGGATTCTTACCCGGTCAGGGTACATCTGTAGGTGGATTTGTCGGTTCTCCTAATACATTATCTGGATTACCTTCTAGTTCTGATATTCAAATTTATATTCAAGAAGTGTGTGCTCCTGGGGATACAAGTGCATACGCAGGACCTGTAACCATTCAAACACTTTGTACACCAATTACAATGTTCCCTTCTTGTCAAGTTTTTGCTACTACTAGTTTGCCTAATTGTTGGATAAATGAAACAGGGGATGATGAAGATTGGGTGTTTAGTACTGGTGCAGATTATGCAGCACAATTTGCTGGTGACCACACCGCAGGTGGTGGAACAAACTATGCATGGTTAGACCAATCAGGAAATGGAACAGGTGATATAGGAATCTTAACCACTCCACAATACGATGTTTCATCCCTTAATGCCCCATATTTATCATTTTGGATGTTTTCTTATAATACAGATAATCCAGGAGATAATAACACTTTACATATAGAAGTATGGAATGGTTCAGCATGGATTCTTGCTGAAACAATAGTAGTAGATAATGGAGATTGGTTAGAATATACCGTTGATGTCAACCAAGTAACCACATTAACTAGTAATATTATCCAATTTAGATTTGTTGTAGAAACTACAGCTGGTACAGCATACTTTAATGATATATTAATTGATGATGTCTGTGTGAAAGAAAGACCTGAACACGATGTTGGAGTTTCTCAAATAATAAGTCCTATGTCTGGTTGTGGACTAGGAGTAGAAGATATTACTATAGAAGTAACTAATTATGGTTTCCAAACTCAAGGTGGTTTCTTTACTGCTTATTCTGTAAACGGCGTACTACAATCAACTATTCCAGATGGCTTTATTACTTCTAATTTAGTTTCAGGCGCTACTACAACACTTACTTTTAATGCTAATTATGACTTTTCCGCTCCAGGTACTTATGAAATAAAAGCATGGACTGAATTGCCTTTGGAACAAGATTACACAAACGATACGACTACTATTATTATAAATAGCATACCTGTTGTGTCTGCATTGCCATATGAAGTAGATTTTGAAAATGGAAATGCAGGATTTTTACCGACGGAAGAAGGCTTTGGAAATACTATTTGGGAGTTAGGAGCTCCTACTAATATTGAAATTAGTTCAGCCTTTAGTGGTACTAATGCTTATGTTACAGATTTAGATGATGATTATGATAGTAATACATTAACCTATCTAACCTCTCCTTGTTTTGACTTTTCTAATTATGTTGTTGACCCAATGCTTTCTTTTGCAACAATATATGATACAGAAACAAACTGGGATGGTATGTGGGTAGAAGTTTCAATAGATGGCGGTGCTTCATGGACAAAATTAGGTTCTACAGCAGACCCTAACTGGTATGATGTTACTATTGATGAATGGTTTGGAGGAAATTCTGGTGGATGGATTACGGTTAGTCATGCATTAGATGGTACCGCAGGTGAAGGAAATGTAAAATATAGATATGTATTTGATTCTGATGGAGGTGGAAACTTTGAAGGAGTCGGCATTGATGATATATTAATCACAGATGTTTGTGCTGTTGGTTTTGGATTAGCTACTAATAGTGTTAATGAATCTATAGAAAGTACCTCATTTGATGGTGAAGCAAGTGTTACTCCTGCTGGAGGAACAGCTGGTTATTTATATACTTGGAGTAATAATGAAACCACTTCAACAATTTCTGGTTTAGAAGCAGGTGTGTATACAGTAACTGTAACTGGTCCTCAAGGATGTAAAGACGTAGCTGTAGTAATAGTAGAAAGTACTTGTGTTGCTAATATTATTAGTGATATTTCCTCTACTCCTGAATCTCAAAATACAGTTACTTCGGATGGTTCAATTACTGTAAGTGCAAGTGGAGCTTCTCCATTTACATTTGATTGGAGTAATGGTTATCAAACAGTTGACGCAGGAGGAACAAATACTTTATACAACCTTCAAACAGGTCAATATTTTGTTACCGTATCGGATGCTAACGGTTGTATGTCAATAGATTCAATAATCGTAACTTCCGTTTGTCCTGTAAGTCTTGGATTAACAACTACAAGTACCAATGAAACAGTAGCTGGTGTAGAGGATGGCTCTACAGAAGTGTCTCCTACTTTAGGAACTGCACCTTATACTTATGATTGGAGTTCTGGAGGATCTGCCGAAACAGAAACAGAACTTACTGCTGGTACTTATTTTGTAACGGTTACAGATGATAATGGATGTTCTGAAATTGCTTCAGTTTCTGTAAGTTCAACTTGCCCAGCAATGATAAATGTTGAAATATCTGCTGTTGATGAAAGTGAAGAAGGCATGAGTGACGGTGTTGCTGCCGCCTCAGCTTCAGGAGGAACAGCACCATATTCTTATGAATGGAGTACAGGTGATACAGGGAATACTTTAATTGATTTAGCACCTAATTCATATACAGTAACTGTAACAGATGCAAATGGTTGTATGAATACAGCAGAAGTAACAGTTAATGCAGGTCCAATGGTTATTGCTGTTGAAGATATCAAATCATTATCTTCATTGTCATTAGCTCCTAATCCAACAAGTGATGTTTCTTTATTAAATGTTGAATTCAATCAAGCAGTTGATTTAGAAGTAAAAGTTATCAATAATTTAGGTCAAATTATTAATAATCATAATTATAATAATACGACTAAAGAAATTATTGAAATTGATTTAAGTCTTCAGTCTTCTGGAATTTATTTCATACAATTACAAGTTGATGGAATTACTCATACTGAAAGAGTAATTAA
>JAHDBK010000007.1:11775-13854 GCA_020630455.1 Saprospiraceae bacterium | reverse complement strand
TTTTATTCAAAATTAAAACACTTTAAAATATTACCTTATTTTTGCAATCAATATGCAATTTTTATATCCAACATTCTTATTCGCATTAGCAACTATTGCTATTCCTATTATTATACATCTTTTTCACTTTAGAAGGTTTAAGAAAGTATATTTTACTAATGTACGCTTTTTGAAAGAGGTCAAAGAGGAAACATCTACGCGTAATAGACTAAAACATCTCTTGGTTCTTTTATCCAGAGTTTTAGCCATTTCAGCATTAGTTTTTGCTTTTGCTCAACCTTTCATTCCGCAAGGAAGTGATGTGAAAACAGGAGAAAAAGCAGTCAGCGTTTTTGTTGATAATTCTTATTCAATGAGTGCTTTGAGCAGTGATGTGCCGCTTCTTGAAAAAGGAAAACAAAGAGCTAGAGAAATTATTAATGCATATGGCGTTGAAGATAGATTTCAAATATTAACACATGACTTTGAAGGAAGACATCAACGCTTGGTCTCAAAAGAAGAAGCACTTTCTCTTATTGATGAAATAGAAATCACCCCAGCTGTTAGAGATTTATCTAAGGTAATGAGTCGAAGTGAACAAGCTTTTTCTAATGCTACAACAGATAATAAAATCGCTTATATTATATCTGATTTTCAAAAAAATATCACAGATATAACAAGCACTAAAGATACCCTAATAGAATATAATTTAGTCCCTTTACAATCTGTCAAAAGACAAAATATTAGTGTGGATTCTGTTTGGTTTCAAGCGCCAGTAGCTACTTTGGGACAGAGTAACCCATTACTCATTAAATTGAAAAACTGGGGAGATGAAGCCGTTGAAAATGCTCGATTGAGTCTAATCTACAATCAACAAACACAGCCTCTTGGAACGATTAATATAGCAGCTGGAGCCGAAATAGTAGATACGGTTAATATCTCTGTTTTAAAAACAGGTTGGCAAGAAGCAGAATTGGCAATTACGGATTATCCTATTCAATTTGATGATAAATTATACTTTTCATTTTATGTGCCAGAAGCCATTAATATTTTACTTGTTAATGAAGGCTTAGATAACCGATTTTTGGATGCTGTTTTTGAAGGAATTCAAGTCTTTAAAGTAGACAAAATTCAAAGTAATCAATTAGATTATTCAAAATTTAATGATTATCAATTAATTGTACTGAATGAGTTGAAAAGTGTCAGTTCAGGACTCAGTTCAGAGTTGAAAACTTATGCAGAAAATGGAGGAAATATAGCGGTTTTTCCTTCTGCTCAATCCAATGTTGAATCATATCAATCATTCTTGTCTTCTTTTCCTGCCAACGAATTAAAAGCATTTGAAGAGGCAGATAGAGAAGTAGGTAGAATCAATACAGAAGAATTCATTTTTAATGATGTTTATACCAATACCAACGCTAATTTAAGACTGCCTAAAACGAAAGGAAACTTTACAATTAGTAAGTTAGGAAGTAGGAGAGAAGAAGCCTTATTGAGATATAGAGATGGAAGTACATTCTTAGGGAAATATACAAAAGGTAGGGGACATCTATACCTTTGTACTGCTCCACTTAATGATGATTATAATGATTTGGTAAGAAATGCAGAAGTATTCGTTCCTATGTTATACAAAATGGCTATTTCAAGTACTACGGCTCAAAAAATAGCATATTTTATAGGTAAAGATGAAGTTTTAGAAACGAATAATTCTTTAAGTGATGCAGAATCAGTGTATAAAATGAAAAGCACACAAGAAGAATTCATCCCTGAACAGAAAAAAATTGGTGCAAAAGTTATCCTAGGCATTAATAATCAGATTAAAGAAGCGGGTTTTTATAACTTGTTTTTTGAAGAGACTGATATAAAAGACAAGTTTTCTTTTAATTATGATAGAAAAGAATCCAATATGGATTATTTCAATTTGAATGAATTAAAATCTAAAATCAGTGGAAATATTAAGATTTTAGATGCTAATGATAATACTAATTTTACTAACTTTGTAGGAGAACAAAGTAGAGGAATCGTCCTTTGGAAATGGTTCTTAATTGCTGCTCTTATATTTTTATTAATAGAAATATTATTATTGAAATTTTGGAAAAC
>JAHDBK010000007.1:0-11675 GCA_020630455.1 Saprospiraceae bacterium | reverse complement strand
TTGCTGCTCTTATATTTTTATTAATAGAAATATTATTATTGAAATTTTGGAAAACCTAGTTTTTCAGTTATCAGTGAACAGGGAGAGATTGTAAGTAAAAGGACAAAATAATTGAATATTTTAAAATTCAAAAAATAAAGAAATTTCTTTATCTTTTGAATGAAAATCTAAAATCTAAAATCTAATCTCTATTGTCTTCTTACTTAATTAGGTGAAATTGATTGTTTTTATTATTTTTATAAATGAGTGTTTTAATAAAAAAGTGTACAATTGTCGATAAAAATAGTAGTCATCACAAGACTGTTAAAGATGTTTTTATTGAAAAAGGTATTATTAAAAAAATAGCCAAAGATTTAGATGTCAAGGCAAAAAGAATCATTCAAGAAAAAGATACTTATTTATCCATTGGATTTGCTGATTTAGGAACTCAAGTCTGTGACCCAGGTTTTGAATATCGGGAAGATTTAGAAAGTGTAAGCCAAGCAGCTTTGGCAGGTGGTTATACCGCTATAGCATGCTTTCCCAATTCTTCTCCTGCTGTACATAATAAATCTCAAGTACAATACATCCTTAATAAAACCCAAAACAACAAGGTCGATTTCTTCCCAATTGGAGCCATTACATTAGAAACTCAAGGAAAAGATTTAAGCGAAATATATGATATGCATCATGCGGGTGCAATTGCTTTTTCTGATGGTAAAAATGGTATTTCAGATAATGGTATGATGATACGTGCTTTACAATATGTATTGCCTTTTAATGGATTAGTAATTAATAATCCACTAGATAAATCATCTTCTCATAATGGGCAAATGCATGAAGGTCTAACGAGTACCCAAATGGGCACATCAGGTATTCCATCAGTCGCAGAAGAATTGATGGTGTCGAGGGACTTACAAGTTTTAGAATATACTCAATCAAGATTACACATCCATAACATTTCTACAGCGAATAGCGTAGAATTAATAAAAAAAGCAAAGAAAAAAGGGCTTGAAGTTACTTGCTCAGTAGCAGCTTTGAATCTTATTTTTGAAGATAAAGATTTGTCTGATTTTAATTCAAATCTTAAAGTAATGCCTCCATTAAGAGAAAATAGCGATGTCAAAGCCTTAATTAAAGGACTAAAGGACGGTACAATTGATTGTATTACTACCAATCATACTCCTTGGGATATAGAACATAAAGATTTGGAGTTTGCTTATGCTGAATTTGGGGCAATTGGCTTACAAACTACTTTTTCTGCCCTTATTCATTACCTTTCCAAAGACTTATCTATTGAATTAATAATAGATAAAATAGCACAATCTCCTAGAGAAATTCTAAAAGTTAAAACACCTATTTTAGAAGAAAACCAAGTCGCTAACTGTGTCTTATTCAATATCAATCAATCTTTTACCTTTTCAAAAGATATGATTGTATCGAAATCTCATAATTCTCCATTTATTAATAAAGAACTCAAAGGCGAAATAATTAGTGTATTTTAATTAATATATTTTTTATATTGTTATAATAATAAAGAAATCTCTTTATTATTTGATGTTTTTATGTTGTTTTATATTTATTATTAATATAATAAATAGTATTGTTTTTATTGAAATTAAAATAATTGAAAAAAATATGAGTACTCAGAAAGTTAAAAGTTTTTGGAGTGAAGAATGGGTTAAAGTGGATACTAGATTTCCTACGAAAGATAGGTATTACTTCATTTCTAATCATGGAAGAATAAAAGTATTAAATTATAAAACAGGTGAAGAAAATTTGTTGAAAGGTTCTATTTCAAGTACTTATAATGCTATTGGAATCAAATTTAGAAATGGAAAAAATCAAGGTTTTTATATCCATAAATTTGTTGCCGAACACTTTTTAAAAGACAAAAGAGAAGACCACGAACATGTTATCCATAAAGATGGCAATAAAAGAAACAACCATTGGACTAATCTTAAATGGATAACCAAGGAAGAACTCTATGCGATTCGTAGAGAAAAAGGAACATATCATAGGGACAAAATTAAAAGACCTAAGCATTATAAAATGACCATTCCAAAGGTGATTTTACTCAAAAAAAGATTGAGAGATGGCAAAACAAAGAAGAAAATTTTAGCTAGGGATTTTAATATTACATTGACTCAATTAAAAAGAATAGAAAGAGGAGAGAACTGGGGCGATATTAAAATTCCTGATGACGATAAGAGAATCATTGGTTTATAATCATTCATTTTTTAGAATTAAATTATTATTTTTGTTCACTATGAAAAAAATAATAAATACTTTAATTTTAATATTTTCAATCAATTGTATAAATGCTCAATGTTATAATTTAGTTTGGGCAGACGAGTTTAGCGGTACTTCATTAGACAATTCTAAGTGGTCTTACCAAATTGGTGCAGGGGGTTGGGGCAATAATGAATTACAATATTATACAGATAGGGTTGATAATACCGAAGTATCAAGTGGTACATTGAAAATAATTGCAAGAAGTGAATCCTATGGTGGAGCTAATTATACTTCTGCTAGAATAAGAAGTATCAATAAAGGAGATTGGACCTACGGTAGAATGGAAGCCAGTATCAAATTACCCGTTGGTCAAGGGATTTGGCCAGCATTTTGGATGATGCCTACAGAAAGTGTTTATGGAATTTGGCCTCAAAGTGGAGAAATAGATATTATGGAATATCTAGGACATCAAACTTCTATTGTTCATGGTACATGTCATTATGGGAATTCTTATCTTGATAAAGGACAAACAAGTGGTTCTAATAATATTTCTCCTGCTTCATACTATGATGGAGCATTTCATACCTTTGCTGTAGAATGGGAACCCACTCAAATTAGGTGGTATGTAGACGGTACTCAATATGTTACTTTCAATGCAGGAGATGAATCTCCTTATACTTTTCCTTTTGATCAAGATTTTCATTTTATTTTAAATATAGCTGTAGGAGGAAATTGGCCAGGTAATCCTGATGGAACTACTGTTTTTCCTCAAACTATGGAAGTGGATTATGTAAGGGTGTATCAAGAATTGCCTGATATTAAAATAAGGGGAGATGAATTGGTTTTGCCCAATGAAACAGGAACTATTTATACTGTTCCCAATATAGCAAGTACGACCTACTCTTGGACAGTGCCTAGCGGTGCTACCATTACGGCTGGAAGTGGTACGAATCAAATTACGGTAGATTGGGGTGATACTTCTGGAAATGTCGAGGTAACAATGAATAATGCTTGTGGTAATCAATTATTGAGCCTGCCTGTAACAATAACCATTAATCACGCATTGAATCCAGGATTTGAAGAAGATCTCAATCATTGGCAAACAGATTTGTTTAATGGTGCTTTTGCAACTTGGAATATTAGTACTTCTGATGTGAATTCTGGAGCAAAAGCAATGTGTGCTAATGTAAGCAGTTTATCTGCAAATGTATGGGATATACAAATTTCTCCAGTTAGTGTAGATTTAGAAAATACTGAAGATTATACGATTGAGTTTTGGGCGAAAGCAGATGTCAATAATAGAACCATGTCTATTGCACTCATCAATTCTACTACCTATGCTTATTATACAGGTACATCTTATACTTTGACAGATTCGTGGGCAAAGTACAGTCATAATTTTACTTCATCTGTTACAGCTAATGCTAGTATTAATTTACAATTTGGACATGAATTGGGTACTTTTTGTATTGATGATTTTGTTTTTGCTAGAACAGGGGATTTGACTTCTGCTCCTGTAGAATTATTAGATTTTCAAGGAGAGTGGAAAAATGATGAAGTTGTATTAGACTGGCAAACGGCATCTGAAATTAATTTTTCTCACTTTGTTGTGCAGCGTTCTGAAGACGGAAGGAATTATAATAATATAGCTGACATTCAAGGACGAAATGCTATCAATGGAGCCGATTATTTTTGGACAGATTATAATCCAAATCAAAATAATTATTATCGCTTGAAACAAGTAGATTTAGATGAATCATTTGAATATTCTAAGGCTATACATATTATTCATAAAGAAAGTGAAAACAATATTCAAATCAGCCCCACTTTAGCTCATGATATCATTGAAATAAATAGTCAATTGGATATTAATTATATCAAGATATTTAGGATGGATGGTCAAATGATTAATTATTTTATTATTAATAATAAAAATAATTATCAACTAGATATTAGCAATTATCAAAATGGTCTTTATTTCCTAAAAGTAAATGAACAAATATTTAAATTTATAAAAACTTAAAAAAAATGAAAGCTGTAAAAACCATTATTTTTTTCTTTATTCTTCTTACTATTAATAATAATCTATCGGCTAAACACATAGTGAGTGGTGCAATGCATTATAATTGCTTAGGCAATAATGAATATGAAATTACAATGGTTTTGCATAGAGATTGTAATTCTGGTGGAGCAGCTTATGATGATCCTGCTTATTTTTCAATTTATACCAATGATGACAATACATTGCTTCAACAATTCCAAATCGCTCCTGGAATAATTGAAGATATTTCTGCTGAAGCTTATGGAAATTGTCCTGCTGATAATACCTTTTTTTGCATACAAAAAACAGATTATACTTTTACAGTTAACTTGCCTTTTTTAGAAGAAGGTTATACTATTGCATATCAAAGATGTTGTTGGTCTGCCCAAGTATTAAATATTGAAGAAGCAGATCAACATGGAATTACTGTAATGACTGAAATTACAGGCTTAGGACAACAGCTTTGTAATCAACAATATGTCCTAGATAATTCTTTAGCTTTTGCTTCCTGTCCAGGAGAACCCATTACTTTACCAGGAATACCATTATATGATGCAGAAGGAGATAGTCTAGCGATTGAGATTTGTTTTCCTTTAGAGGGTGGGGGAAGATTTGGAACACAAGATACCCCAGGTGATCCCAATTCTTGTGAAGGACTTATGCCTACGGCTTCTTGTCCTCCACCTTATGAGGAATTGCCTTTTGCTCCTGGATTTAGCTATCAAAATCCATTTCCAACATTAGATGGTATTCATATTGAAAATAATGAAATTTCATTTACACCTACAACCTTGGGCTTATATATTTATGGTGTATGTATTTTGGAATATAGAAATGGGCAATTAATTTCTCAATTGAGACAAAATATTTTTAGTGCAAATGTAAATGAATCTACGAATTCAAACCAAAACATTAATCATTCTAATGAAAATTATAATGTTTGGATGAATAATGATGATGCTCAATTAAACATTATTCATAAAAATGAAAATCAAGAAAATCTTATTGTAAATATTTTTAATATTAATGGCAATAAAATTGGGACCTATTCATTTAATAATAATGTCAATATAATTGATTTACAAGAATGGTCAAATGGCATTTATTTTGTTCAATTGAATTATAATGAACAAACGGAAATTCATAAAATAGGCATATTAAGATAAAGAAAATTCTTTATTAACCTTCCATTCCACTTCTTAAATTGACTTCAATTTTATTTTTATCAGCATCTTTGAATTGCTTGATACGGCTTTCTATTGTGGCCTTATCTTCTTTAGAAAGTATATCGTATTGAGCATCCATTATTTCATTTAATTCTTTGAGAATAGGTTCTTGGTCATTCCAATAAGTAATTTCTGGATGACTAATATCATTGATGATGTCTGCTTTTATTTTTTTTATTTCATTTTCAAATAAAGAAGTCATTGACATCACTTCATCAGCTAGAGCCAATACATCATTATGCTTACCCGAACCGAGAAGAGAATGTCCTCCATAATCCCAGGTTTGCATAAACCAACTCGCAAAAAAATACTCTATGCTATCCCTACTATAAATCTCTAATCCTAAATCTGTGAAAATATCATCTTCTTCTCCTTCTGTTTGCCTTGCTTTTGTATATAATTGCTTATAATCTTTAAAAAGATAATATTTTGTACCTTCTGCAACTAATTCTACTACATAACCAGGAATCATTTCCTCTACCCAAAATACATCAGGCATCTGTTCTGTTAAATCGATAGGTATTTTTTGCTCTAATTTCTGAATGACTTTATATTTAAGACTGTCTCCTTCTCTAAATACTTTTACGAAATCATCAACTGTAGATGCAGAAGCATAATTTTCTCTATATGAAAGGATATTTGGGCTTAATTCTTCAAAAAATGCCTTCAGCCTTTGTTGTAATAAAATTTCGGCTAATTCTTCGCTGTCTTCTCCTTCAAATTCAATCCCTCCGCCATATATCCAAACCGTATCATTTTCATTTTCTCTTTTAACAGCTATCCAAGGCTCTTCATACCAAACACCTCCGAGTTGAATTTTAGTAGAAAAATCTGTCATAGTTCCTGCATAAGAAAAGATGGTACCTAGGCTGACTTCACCAATTATATCTGCTTCTACATCAGGTGATTTCCTAATACGCATTTTGTCTTTATTGACTTTCACTTTTATACTCTCAAAAGTAGATGGATTTGTTTTTGGTGGATTGTTTGGGGTATCTGTTTGGCAAGAATTGAATAAGAATAAAAAAAATATGATATAAAAATAAAGGTAAACTCTCATCACAATATGTGTTATAAATTAAATATATTTCAAATATAAAAAAGGAATATTAAATAACGAAAAGATAAAGAGTTTTTTTTATTTGCACTCTATTAATACTCAAAAAGATTACCAATCTTTATCAGATTTGTATTTGCTTCGGCTTTCTTTTCTGAGTTTTTGTTGGACTTGTTTTTCTTTTTCATCCATTACTTTGAGGAGTCTTTTTACTTCTTCTTCAGACATTTCTTTACTGCCTTCTGATGGAGTTTGAGAATCTTCATCTTGATTTTGTTCTCCTTGATTTCCTTCTTGTTGGTCATCTTGGCTTTCTTGAGATTCATCTTTTTCTTCAGAAGATTGTTGATTTTGGTCGTTTTCTTGTGGTTCTCCTTCTTGTGGGTTTTGGTTTTCTTTTTCTTCTCCTTCTTGTTGGTCGGATTGTTGGTTTTTATCGCCCTCCTGTTGTTGTTGCTGTTGTTGTTGCATCTTCAACTTTCTTTGAGTATAGTATAGATTATTTTTAGTTTCTATATCATTAGGATTCAATTTTAAAGCATTTTTATAGGCTTCAATACCTTTTTTATAATTTTCTTGTTCTACATATACATTTCCTAAGTTGTGATAAGCTTTAGATTTTGTGTTTTTGTCATCTGCATTTTCAATAGCTGATAAATAATCAGAAGCCGCTTTATCTAATTGTTCTTTAAATTCTTCTGGACTTAAATTACTTTTTTCAATATTTTTATAAATAGCATTTCCTTTATTAAAATGTCCTTTTACGCTATTGGGATTGTTTTCTAAAGCCCTCATATATTCCTCTTGTGCTTTATTATAATCACCATTCCTATAGTTTTTATTGCCTTCCAAAAGCGATTGGTGTTCGTCCTGTGCCAATATACTGAACGCCATAAATAATATTGATATGAATAATACTATATGTTTCATTTTAAATTAATTATAAAAACTTTAAATTCTAATGGCTAATCACACCATCGGTCATTGTCAAAACCCTATCACTTAAACCTGCCATTTCTTGATTATGAGTAACAATGACAAAAGTTTGATTCATGTCTTTACGCAATTGATGTATTAATTGGTGAAGTTCTTCGGAGGTACTCGTGTCTAGATTACCAGTAGGTTCATCAGCAAAAACTACCGCTGGATTATTAATCAAAGCCCTTGCAACGGCTACTCTTTGTTGTTCCCCTCCTGAAAGCTCTGTTGGTTTATGTTCAAATCTATCCGATAATCCTAAATAATCAAGGAGTTCTTTTGCTTTTTTGATGGTTTCTTTTTGGTCTTTTTTGCCAATGAATGCAGGTAAGCAAACATTTTCTACAGCCGTAAATTCTGGTAATAAATGATGAAATTGAAAAACAAAACCCAATTCTTGATTCCTAAAAGCAGATAAATCTCTATGATTCAATTGAGCAATTTCTTGGTTTTTAATGATTAATGAACCACTATCATAAGCATCCAAGGTCCCCAAAATGTGTAAAAGAGTACTTTTGCCTGCTCCTGATTTTCCAACAATAGAAACAATTTCTCCTTGGTGTATTTTAATATTTACACCTTTCAGCACTTCTAATTGTTCGTAAGATTTTCGAATATTATTTCCTTCTATCATAATCATAAAAACGAAGGTAATGTTTTAATTTATTTCTTTGGGCATTTTTTACAGCGTTTTCCCTTTTTGTATTTTTTACAACACTTTTTCTTCTTATCCTTATTACACAATGTGCAAACAGAAAAAGGAATTTGGATAGTAGAGCCTGGTATTTTTTTATTTGCTTCTCTTTGCATCTTTTGATTAAAATTTAAACATACTCTTGTATTTAAATAATAAAGAATTTTCTTTATTATTTAATTTTGTAAATGTTTAATTTATTGTCTAATAACTTATATATTCTACAAATATACACTGATTTTTTATTATTTATTGTTAGAGAATGTTTAAAATTGACAGTTCAGTTATCCAATGTCCAAAAAATAAATATCAATAAATAGTTGTATGTATAACCATTTTTTTTTACTTTCGTAGAAGTAAAAAGGCGATTTAAATGAAGACCATTGGTGAACATCTGAAGCAAAAAGAATTTCCTAGTAATAATGTTAAATCCAATCTAAATATTTTATTTACAGCTAATTGGATTACGAATAAAATAAGTAAAATTCTAAAACCTTTTAAAATCTCTCATGAGCAGTATAATGTATTGAGAATTTTAAGAGGTAAATACCCAAAATCGACTAATCAAAAAGACATTCTGGAAAGAATGATTGCTCCTAATTCTAATATTACCCTTATTATTAGAAGGTTGAAATTAAAAAAATTAGTAAAAGTGGAACGTTCTCCAACTGACGGACGAGCCTATGATATTTCAATTACTCAAGATGGACTGGATTTGCTTAAATCATTAGATACAATAGTAGACGAATATCATCTTCAATTCAATTCTTTAAGTGAAGACGAAGCAGAAACTCTAAGTAATCTCCTAGATAAGTTAAGAAACATATAAAATAGTTGTAGGTACAACTATTTTCTTTTTTGCTTGTTTATACTCTATTATTCACATTTAAAATTATTTAAGATGAAAGACAAAATTTTATTAGGACTAAGTGGATTATTGGGACTATTAATGACAGTTACAGGGCTCAATAAATTTTTGAAATTTATGGATTTACCAGAAATGGCAGATGCAGGAACACAATTAATGATGGCTTTTGCAGAGTCGGGCTGGGTCATTCCATTATTGGGTATTGCAGAAGTAATAGGCGGTATCTTATTAATTTTACCGAAGACTAGAGCCTTGGGAGCAATAGTACTGTTTCCAGTAATTGTAGGTATTTTATTGTTTCATTTGGTCAATGACCCTGCGGGTACACCCATGTCAGTTGTATTAATAGCCATCTTAGGATGGATTATATTTGAGAATAAGGACAAATATCTACACATGATTGATTAGTGTTCTGGGAGATTAGATTTCTTCAAAAGATAAATAATTTTCTTTATTTTTTCGAGAAATCTAATATCTTATGTTTTTCTACTTACTTATCCCAAGACTTAAGTTCTTTTTTTAATTGTTTCCAATATTTTTTCCCTTCTTTTTTACTAATTTTTCTCATTTGATTATTTTCTTTAATTAAACCAGATAAATTACTCAATTCATAAAAATATTGATGGCCTACTATACGAGTGATTTGTATGACGAGGTTTTCATTTTTTTCAATATTAGACTTCAGATTGCCTTTTTTCCATTGTAACGAAAAAGTACAAGGAGCTATCCATTCAATTTCAATAATTGAAAATAATTCTTGCTCTATTGCATACTCATATTGTAATTTCTTAGTTCTTTTGATATAATATTGATATTCAGAGGCTTCTAAGATAAAATGCCCTTTTTTCATTTTTTTACAAGGACTTTGTCCTTGACAAATAACAGAACCCAATACTACGAATAAGCATGAAAAGGGAACTAAAAACAGCCTTGTATGGTTTGAAAAATATATCATTTTGTACAATAAAAAAGCAAAGTAAATGCTATTCTTATAAAAAATATAAAAAAAATCGATTAAAGTATTTGTTTGATTAAAAAAAAGAATATACATTTGCATTCGCTTTTAATAAGCAGGAGGTGATGTAGCTCAGTTGGTAGAGCAAAGGACTGAAAATCCTTGTGTCGGCGGTTCAATTCCGTCCATCACCACGAAAAAAGGGCGTAAGTCCTTGATAATCAATTAGTTACGACCATATTTTCTTTATTTACTGTGACAAAAGGTGTACGGTGTAAAGAATTAGATATGGAAAAAAAATTTTTGCCCGCCATTTTGCGTAAATACGCCGACCGTTGGTGTATTGAATTTTACCAAGTCAACAGAGTAGGGGAGCGTGTGCGTTTTCGCAAGACTTATGACCTTAATCGCATAAAAAGTCTAAAAGAGCGAAAAAAACGAGCCTTACAACTTATCCACGAATTAAATGATATTTATTTGCCAAATGGTTATCCATTTGTAAGTATTGATAGACGAAAAAAAGGAATGACTATCAATGATGGATTAGACTTGTCTTTGAATTTGAAACATAATGCACGACAATCGACCATTAAATCTTATACCTACGCAATCAAGCAATTCAAAATTTATTTATCAAAGCATAGACCCAATATTGAGTATATTGATGATTTAAAGAAAATTGATGCACTTGACTTTTTAGATTATATGATTATTGATAGAAAAATATCTAATACAACTCGCAATAGTACATCATCACATCTACGCTCTTTATTCTCTGAATTGGTACAGAAGGAGTATCTTAGTAATAATCCATTCAATAATATTAAGAAACTGCGTGAAGAACAAAAACGCCGCCGTCCATTGAGCGAGGATGAAAAACGCATCATATCTAATTATGTAAAGGATAATAATAGAGTGCTATATCTAGCTATTAAATTAATGTATCATTGTTTCCTTAGAAAAGAGGAATTGAGACGGCTGAAATATAAGCACTTTGATTTGAGAAATGAAGTCATCAGATTAGAAGGCAACACTACTAAAAATAAAAAAGCAGATATTGTTACCATACCAAGAGGATTGACGAATCTATTAATAAATGATTATCAATTCCTACAAAAGCCGCCAAATGATTATCTTTTTAATGGAGCAAGTAAAGACGGTAGTACTACTATAGGTAGAAATACACTCACTACAATACACCGCAGAATTATCAATCAATTAGAGAGTGAGGGTTTAATCCAAGACGGTAAGTCATTACACTTTTATTCATGGAAAGATACTGGAGCAATTTATATGGCTTCAAAAATGGATATTGAAAGTGTAAGGAAACAGCTTCGTCATGCTTCACTTGAAACAACACAACGCTATCTCAAAACGATGGATAATTTTAATAAAGCAGTCTATGATATAGATATAGACATTTAAAAAAAATATTTATTATGAAAAGTTTTACGATTTTAGTGTCTTATCTGTCTTATCTGTCTTGTTTTTTGTTTAAATTGTTCATTATCAAATGGTTATAGTTTGTCTTGTTGTTGTGTCAAAGTGTCTTTTTTGAGAATAGAAGTGTCTTTTTGGCTTTTTTTATGCAAATAAGCGTTGCGTTAGAAGTAACAGTTGCTTAAAAAGTAACAGTTCGTTT